>JAYVRO010000064.1:0-31943 GCA_043776165.1 Rubrivivax sp.
CGCGGTGACCCCGATCACCCGGCCAACTTTGGCCGCTTGTGCACCAAAGGCAGCACGCTGCACCTGACGGCCGCACCACTCTTGCAGCAGCAAACGCGCTTGTTGCAACCTTTGCGCCGGGCACAGCGCGGGGGCGAATTGCAGGCCATCACCTGGGACACTGCCTTGGACGAAGTGGCCACGCGTTTTGCGTCGACCATCGAGACAAGTGGCCCCGACAGCGTGGGGCTCTACCTGTCTGGGCAATTGCTCACCGAGGATTACTACGTCTTCAACAAGCTGGGCAAAGGTCTCATCGGCACCAACAACGTCGACACCAACTCCCGCTTGTGCATGAGCAGCGCTGTGGCGGGCTACAAGGCCAACCTGGGCGCCGACACGGTGCCCACTTGTTACGACGACATTGGCCTGGCGCGCACCGTATTCATCACGGGTTCGAACATGGCCTGGGCGCACCCGGTGCTGTTCCGGCGCCTGGAAGACGCCCGCAGTGCCAACCCCGGCATGAAGGTCATCGTGGCCGACCCGCGCCGCACCGAGACCGCCGAGCAAGCCGACTTGCACCTGCCCTTGCTGCCCGGCACCGACGTGGTGCTGCACCACGCCTTGCTGCATGTGATGTTGTGGGAAGACCTGATCGATCGCACCTACATTGACGCCCACACCAGCGGTTTTGCCGCACTGCGCGACCGCGTGCGCGAGTTCACCCCGGCCCATGCTGCCAAGGTGTGTGGTTTGAAGGCCGACGACATCGTGCAAGCGGCGCGGTGGTTTGGTGGCTTTGCTGAGGTGGGCAACGTTTCACATGACCCGAAGCACCGCACGCCGACGCTGAGCCTGTATTGCCAAGGCCTGAACCAAAGCAGCAGTGGTACCGACAAGAACAGCACGCTGATCAACCTGCACTTGGCCACCGGGCAAATCGGCAAGCCTGGCGCGGGGCCCTTTTCACTGACGGGCCAACCCAACGCCATGGGCGGGCGCGAAGTGGGTGCACTGGCCAACCAGATCAGCGCGCACCGCGACATGGCCAGCGCCGAGCATCGCGCCGAGGTCGCCGCGTTGTGGGGTGTGCGTGAGGTGCCCAGCCAGCCCGGCAAGAGCGCGGTCGAGATGTTCCAGGCCGCCGCCGACGGGCAGATCAAAGCACTGTGGATTGCTTGCACCAACCCCGCGCAGTCCATGCCAGACCAAAACACGGTGCGCCGTGCGCTGGAACGCTGCGAGTTTGTCGTGCTGCAAGAAGCTTTCAAAGGCACCGCCACTGCGGCGTATGCGGACCTCATCTTGCCCGCCAGTACCTGGGGCGAAAAGAGTGGCACGGTGACGAACAGCGAACGCCGTATCAGCCGCGTGCGTGCGGCCATGCCACCGATGGGTGAGTCGCGTGCCGATTGGCTCATTGCCACACAGGTCGCGCAGCGGCTGGAAAAGCGTTTGCCGTCGCGCAGGCTGCCAGCGCTGGCGCGGGAATCGATGTTCAATTTTGCTGACGTTGAAACCGTGTGGAACGAGCACCGCGAGAGCACGCGAGGCCGTGACTGCGACATCACTGGCTTGAGCTACACCAAGCTGCGCCAGCCTCAGCAGTGGCCCTTTCCCAGCAACGCCAAAGCGGTGCACGGCGGCCAACATCGCTTGTACACCGATGGCATTTTTGCCACGCCAGGTGGCCGCGCCAACTTTGTGGCGCCTGCTTGGCGGCCGACGGCCGAGCAGCGTGACGCGCGCTTTCCGGTCTCGCTCACCACGGGCCGCCTGCGCGATCAATGGCATGGCATGAGCCGCACCGGCTTGCTCGGCCGTTTGTTCGCGCATGCGGGCGAACCTTGTGTCGAGATGCACCCGCAAGAGTTGGCGCGCAAGCACTGGAGCGCTGGCGATTTGGTGCGGGTGTCTTCTCGCCGTGGTGAACTGGTATTGCCTGTTCAAGCCAATGACGCCGTGCCCTTGGCGCAGGCTTTTGTGGCCATGCACTGGGGCTCTGAATTTTTGGCCGGTGAGGGTGTCAACGCGCTCACCAACAGCGCCTTTTGCCCACAGTCCAAACAGCCAGAGCTCAAGCACGCGGCCGTGCGCGTAGAGCGGCTGGCGCTGCCTTGGCAACTGGTCGGCGCGGCCTGGTTGCCGCAGGGCTCGTGGTTCAACACACGTGAAAAGTTAAGAGCGCTGATGCCAGGTTTTGATTACGCCAGTTGCACACCTTTCGGGCAAGAAGGTCGCGCTCAGGACGAACGCGTGGGCCTGCTCTTTCGCGCAGCCGCCAAAAGCGCGGTGGACGCCGACTTGTTGGCCAACGTGCTACATGAGCTGGGCTTGAACGAAGTCGAAGCCTTGCGCTACATCGACCCCCACGCAGGACAGCAGCGCGCCATGCGTTTGGCCGCAGACGGCAGCCTACGCGCCTTTGCGCTGGCCGGTAACGCTGCAGCGCAAGCCTGGGTACTGGCGCTTTTGCAACAGCGCCTGCCAGCAGCCGCTTTTGGCCGCGCGCTCCTGGCCGCCAGCGCCACGTCGCCGCAGGCCATCGCGCCGCGCAGCCCGCAGGTGTGTGCTTGTCTGGACGTGAGTGAAGAGCACATCGTGGCGGCTTTGGCGACCATGGCAGCGACCTTGGCTGCGACCGAGAGCTCGCCCGAAGAGCGGCTGTTGACGCTGCAAAACCAGTTGCGTTGTGGCACGGAGTGCGGGTCTTGTGTGCCCGCGCTGAAGACACTGGTGAAACGGGCCGCAAAACAAACAGTCAAGCCTGAGGAGGTCATCTGACAACGTTAACTTGCGGGCCGCCAACGACGCCCCCGACCGTGACTCTCATCGGTGCCGGTCCCGGCGACCCCGACTTGCTCACGCTCAAAGCTGTCAAAGCCTTGCGTCGCGCCACGGTGGCGCTCGTGGACGACCTGGTAGACGCCGCCGTGCTGGAACATCTCCCACCCACGGCACGTGTCATCCATGTCGGCAAACGCGGTGGCTGCGTCAGCACGCCGCAAGCCTTTATCCACAAGCTGATGGTTGCGCAGGCAATGCAAGGCGAGGTGGTGGTGCGCATCAAAGGTGGCGACCCTTTCGTCTTTGGCCGCGGCGGCGAAGAGTGCGACGCGCTGCGTGTCGCAGGCATCGCCGTGAACGTCATCAGCGGCATCACGTCGGGCATCGCAGGCCCGGCGTCTGTGGGCATCCCCGTCACCGACCGCCGCCACGCTTGTGGTGTGGCACTCGTCACCGGACATGCCAAAGAAGGCGGCGCCGGGCCTGATTGGCAGGCACTGGCGCGCAGTGGGCTGACCTTGGTGGTCTACATGGGCGTGGCGCGCTTGGCTGAGATAGTTGCCGCCCTGCGCGAAGGCGGCCTGCCAGCACACACCCCCGCAGCGGTGATCAGTGCGGCGCACACGCCCCGCCAGCGCCAGGCCATGGGAGCACTCGCAGACATTGCATGCATCACCTTAGACGAAGGTTTGGCAAGCCCCGCCATCTTGGTGGTGGGTGATGTCGTGAGTGCGGCGCCGATGTGGGCGGCTGGCGCGCCAGCAACCGACATCCCGATGCTGGCGAGCGCGTAGCGCGTTGATTTGAACCCTGGTTCCAGGGCGGCGCAAAAGCGGCTCAACCGAGGCTCAAGCGCGGCAACCATCAACGCCATGGGCTGCGCTATGGTTGGGCCATGGACGAGTTCGACTTCATCATCATTGGCGGCGGCATGGCCGGTGTCTCGGCTGCGGCCTTCATTGCGCCGCTGGGCAAGACCTTGCTGCTGGAGCGTGAAAGCGCACTGGGCACGCACAGCACGGGGCGCTCGGCAGCCATGTTCTATCAAAACTATGGCGCGCCGCCGGTGCGCGCTCTGAACCGCGCGAGCCTACCGTTTTTCAGCGCACCACCGCCCGGATTCACCACCACGGCGCTGCTCACACCCACCGGGGTTTTGATGTTTGCGCGGCCCGGCGATGAGGCGCTTTTTGACGACTACTTGGCCGACCCCGACCGCGCCGCTTCGGCCGTTTTCATCACCCCCGACGACGCCTGCGCCAAGGTGCCCATCCTGTACCGCGAACACATCGCCAAAGCCATTTTCGAGGCCGATGTGTGTGACCTGGATGTCGATCTGATCTTGCAAGGCTTTCGCCGCACAGCGCGCGCTGCGGGGGCTGAGATTCGCGTCAACTCGGGCGTCAACGCCATCAGCCGAAACATGAGCAACAAGGGCTGGCAGGTGGCCACGCACGGCGGCGAGGCACGCGCACCTGTGCTCATCAACGCTGCAGGCTCCTGGTGCGACGAAGTGGCGCAGCTCGCCGGTCTGGCCCCGCTGGGCCTGGCACCCAAACGCCGCACAGCCTTCACGGTGGCACCGCCCAATGGTGTGAGCGCACGCGGCTGGCCCATGGTGGTGGACGTGCAAGAAAGCTTCTACTTCAAGCCTGACGCTGGCCATGTGCTGATGTCTCTCGCGGATGAGGCCGAGTCACCCGCCTGCGACGCCTGGCCGCGCGACGAAGACGTGGCCACGGCTGTGGACCGTGTGCAGCAGATCGCCAACTTCCCCGTTGAGCGAATCATCAGCCAATGGGCGGGACTGCGCAGCTTCATGCCCGACCGCGTGCCTTGCCTGGGTTTTGACCCCGCAGCCGAGGGCTTCTTCTGGGTCGCCGGCCAGGGCGGTTACGGCATCCAGACTTCACCCGCCATGGGGCGACTGGCGGCGGCGTTGGCCAGTGGTCATTCGGCGCCGCAGGACATCATCGACTGCGGCTTGGACGTCAGCGCGCTGTCGCCTCAACGATTTCGTTGAGTCGCTCAGCTGCGCGGCACAAGCCTCACGGGCATGACCAGTGAGGGCTGTCGTGCACGCAACTGCCCGCAGCCCGCGTCGACATCTTGCCCCGCCGACTGGCGCAGCTTGGTAAGCACACCGCGCTGGTTCAGGCTGCGTGCAATGGCCGAGCAGCGCTCGCTGCTCGGGCGCTGAAAGTCGGTGCCTTCAATGGTGTTGAAGGGAATCATGTTCATCAGCGCGTACTTGCCGTGCAGCAGTTGCACGATGGCGTCTAGCTCATCATCACCATCGTTAACACCCGAGATGAGTGTCCATTGGTACTGGATCGGATAACCCGTGCTGCGCGCGTAGACCTCCCCCATCGTGACCAACTCAGCAGGGTCAATCTGCGGCGCGCGCGGCAGCAGTTTGACGCGCAATGCGGCCCGGGTGGTGTGCAGCGACAAGGCCAACGCGGGTTTGACGATCCCCTGCGGCAGGCGCTCAAAAACGCGCGCATCACCCACGGTTGAAAAGACCAAATTTTTGTGCCCGATGCCGCCCAAGGTGCCCAGCAGCTCGATGGCTTCGAGCACGTTGTCCAGGTTGTGCGCGGGCTCGCCCATGCCCATGAAAACGACCTTGCGCACAGGGCGCCGCTGGCGCGCCAGCACCACCTGGGCCACCATCTCGGCGCTGCCCACCTGGCGCAGCAATCCGCTGCGGCCCGTCATGCAAAACACGCAACCCACGGCGCAACCCACTTGGCTCGAGACGCACACACCCTCACGCGGCAACAGCACGGTCTCGATGGTCTGGCCGTCATCCAGGGCCACCAGCAACCGGGATGAGCCGTCAGCACCCGGGTGCTCTGACTGCACCCGCAGCAAGTTGTTCAAATCAGCCTCGATGCTGGGCAAGGCGCCCAGCAGCGGCTTGGGCAAGAAGTTGTCCATCTTGCGGCGCCCACTCATTTGCGCCTGGCCACGCGCCCACTTGCGCAGCACACGCTCTTCATGCACGGGCAGGGCGCCCAGGCCGCGTAAGCGTTGGCGGATGTCGTCGACTCGCATGAAACGTTAGCGCTCAGCGAACGAGATCAGCGCAAGCCCACGGCGTGGCTGGATTCGAGCATCTGATGCACGTCATGTGTCATCACCGCCAAGAAGCCGGCCAAGCCGATGTAGATGAGCGCGTACTCCCACTTGGTGGCCGTGGGCACGGCGTAGTAGGTGAGCGCTTCTTCGCTGTCCTTCTTGAAACGAATGGCCTTCCAGACTTGCGGCGCTGCGATGAGCGCCATCAAGATGAGCATCGGGCTGGGCCGCCACCAGAACACCGCCATGAGGATGGGCACGCCCAAAAGCCAAATGCGCGGGCTGAGCACGGCCGTGATGCGCCCGCCGTCAAAGGGCGACAAAGGGATGAGGTTGAAGAGATTGAGGAAGAACCCCGCATACGCCACGGCCAAGAGCCACGGCAAATGGGCGTCGCGCGCCACAAAGTAGACCAGCAGCGCCCCGACAGTGCCCAAAAGCGGCCCGCCCAAGCCGACAAATGCTTCGGTCTCGGCGTCGTGCGGCAAGTCTTTCAAGGCGATCCAGGCGCCCAAAAACGGGATGAAGGTGGGTGCGCCGACATCGAGCCCGCGCATTTTGGCGGCGATGTAATGGCCCATCTCATGCACCAACAGCAGCAGCACAAAACCAACCGCGTATTTCCAGCCAAAGATGAAGGCGTAAACAACGATGGAGATGAGCATGGTGCCGCCCGTGAGCGCCAGCTTGCCCAACTTGGCGCCGGCAAAGAGCAGCATGAGGAGTTTGATCACGGCGCTGCGCCTGCGTCAACTTTGGGCCTGCGCTTGAAGAATTTCGCCCAGGCCTGAGCATGAACAAGGCCAGGCAAAAGCGCAGCGTAAAGGATCAAATGTCTACAAACGGCAAGCCACCTTGACGCCATCTCGGCGCTTGTGTTCATGGTCTTCTCCCTGGAGGTTTTGATGGTCGACAAAACGCTTGAGGCGCGCGAGAATTTTGGCACGCGAGCAACGCGAACTCACCGCAAGGACAGGACATGAAACCCACGCCCAAAGACTGGCCCCGCATCACCTCGGCGCTCACTTACCGCGACGCCAGTGCCGCCATCGACTGGCTCGTCAACGCCTTCGGCTTTACCCTGCGTTTGCGCGTGGACGGCGAGGCCGGCCGCGTGGAGCACAGCGAGCTGGTTTATGGCGACGGCGTCGTGATGCTCAGCAGCGAAGGCCAGCCCGACAACACGGCCAACAATCCACGTGAATGGAAGCGCAACCTGCGCAGCCCACTGTCAACTTCGGGCGTCAACACACAAACGCTGATGCTCTATGTGGACGACGCCGATGCCCACTGCGCGCACGCTCGCGCGCAAGGCGCACGCATCATCGACGAGCCCGCCACGCACGACTACGGCGCGGAGTACTGGGCTGATCGCAGCTATGGCGCGTTGGATTTGGAAGGTCACCTCTGGTGGGTGACGCAGCGCGTGAGGTCGGCGGGGGAGTAAGGCGCGGCGCGACAAGCACGGCGCCAGCGAGCCTAATTTGCGGGTTGTTTCACGGCACCCGTACCCAGCGGGTTGCCTTTTGCGTCCATCGCATTTTCGAGCGCGACCACTTTGCTCAGTGCCTTCTTCCAACCGGTAGAGGCCGCAGGCGCAGTTTGACCCACCATCCAGTTAAAAACACGCCGCGCCACCACCGGTGCCGCCACGCTGGTGCCATTCATGCGAAAGACTTCACTGCTGCGCACAGCGGCGGCGCGAATGCCGCGCTGCACGGGATCTTCTTCGCAAGCGCCGTAGACCAGCGGCGTGATCGCTTGGGTATCACGCTGAGGCCCCACCGAAGAATAGTTGGTGGGGGCGGAGTCGCACAGTCGAAAGCCACCCACTGCGATGGTGTATTTGCCTGTGGCGATGCTGCTCAAACAGCTCTTGCTGTCCTCGACACCCAAGCCCAGCCAGTGTGATTCTGGGCCGCCGCTTTCGCCCGGATCGTCGCGCTCAAGCCAACCGTCAATGGTGATGACGGTGTCGGCTGGGGTTGTTTGCGGCAAGCGGACTTCGATCTCCCACAAGCCGGGCATCGTCAACGGGGTGGGCACATCATCGGGCGCGGCGGTGGGCGACAAGGCCAACAAGATGAGCGCGCCCTTGCCGTTGGGCACCTTCGTGTCATAGCGCAACATGGCTGCCGTCTTCTTCGTTGCGTTGTCTCGCAACAAGGCTTGTTGGCCCGCACCAACCCAATCGCTCCATTCATGCTCGGGATGTCGAACACGCGCTTCTAGTGCACCGGCGCTGGCGTGGGGCGCAACCCAAATTTCTGCGAAGGTGTCGGTCGTATCACCGGGCGCAAGCATCAACCTCAAGAGCGCGCTGTGCCCGGGCCGAACTTGGCGCTGCACATGGCTTTGCGCTTGTTTGGCGTTGCCAGCTGCTAACACGATGGCGAAATTTTCCTTGCGGATTGTGAGTAGTTCGTCCATCGCCGATTCAATGAGTGAGCTGCCATCGTGCGGGCCTGCAAAGGTGCCGTAGCTGATGTTGGCGACGACTTTTGATTTACCGCTGCAGACGTCCAGCACGTACCGCAAACCGTCGAGCAAATGCGCCGACAAAGAACCTCCGGCGCTGTCGGCGGCCGTCAGCGCAGGGAGCTGCACGAAGACCAAATTGGCTTTGCCAGCGGCGTCGGTCGTGGCCTCGTCTTTGTTGTCCAAGGGGTCCAGCGTGCCACCTGCCATGTCCAGCACATGCGCGCCATGTGTGGCCATCCACACGCGGCGGCGAGGGTCGTCATAGGCGACGAGGTAGTCAATGCCCCGATACGCCAATGTCTCTTCAATCGCACCGTTTGGGCCTGCCACTGCGCTTGCCATGGCCTGGATGGCAGTGGCGTTCAGTTCACGTCCGTACTGAAAGTGCGCCGTGCTGCGCCATGGCCATTTCGCTGCCTTTGCCACACCCACAGGATTAGTCATGTCAAACGTTGGTACTGAGGAGCCCTGATCCCACAGTGCAGCGATGCGCGACCCTGCCGAATTGGCAAAACGAGGGTTCAAGAACGGGCATCCAAAGTCGATCACCGCCACGGTATCACCAAGGCCCTTTGGCCGATCGTTCTGATTGACGCTCGTCAGCGCATCAGCCAAAACATTGGCGGGTGGCTTGATGGTTTGCTCGCGGTCTTCACCGTAAACACCGTGCCGTGTCGCCCGTGCGACCGAGAGAGCGTCGCGCAAGGGGATGGCCAGTTCCCAGCGCAGTCCGAGTTTGTTTTCGAGCAACCAATTCAGATGCTTGCGCTGCACGCGAGCGGTGAAGTGACGGGCGATTGAGGTCGTTCCCGGCACGTATTTGCGGTAGATGTCAGCAACCTCCAGCTCAGCGCATGTCGGAATGGCTTGCCCTTTTTTTACGCACGCAATGATTTGAAAAAACTCGTCGCCCTTCGCTTTCGATGGATGTTGCCAGGCTGCAGCACGCTGGAAACCACGCCACTGCGTTTCATGGCCCCAACGCGCATAGGGGTCGAGGGTTTTGGCGAGTGTTCGCGCAACTGGCATTGGCGCCACTGCAGCGTGGGGCGGCAAGTCGGCCAACCAGCTTGAACTTGACATCGTGCATCCTTCCCTTACCAGGCCTAAACGCGCAATTGCGCGAGTTGATCAGCCGCCACCCGCCAAAGCTCTTTCCAGCAAGGCGCTTCAGGCATCTTCAAACGCGCAGGTCCGGCCACAAACAGCGGCCGCGTGCCGCTTTCGAGCAATTCGATGGCACCAAAGACAGTCGCGCTATCGACCGCTTTTGGCGCTTTCCCTTTACCCGCAGCAGCAGCCAACAAGCGCGCGAGTTGGGTGCCCAATTGATAGCCCACGTAACTGTCGATGGGAAAGTGCAAACCCGCCACGACTCTGTTGAACGCGATGCGTCGAGCAAGGCGGTCAAGTTGCTCTGAGCGCGGATGGGTTGGGCTCGATTTGTAGAGCAAACATGTCAAGAGCTCAGAGGTCATGGCCGCCACGGTGGCATGGCCGCTGGGCAATGACCCGTGCCCTGGTGTTGCGATGACCGGCACGACCAACGACGACGCTTGCCACGGCCTGTCTGCCGCCACCTGGTGCTTGAGCGCCATGCACACATGCAAGGCCAGGTCTTGCGCCGCCGCCATCAACTCGGCTGCCGCCGGGGCTTGTAAGAGATTGAAGCCACAAATTGAATCGAAGAACGGAGACAAGTCGTCGGCCTGCGACAAGATCTCTGGCAACCGGTCCTCACGCTCCACGGCGGCGCGCATCACTTTGTCCAATTGCCCGGCATGGTCAAAACCGGGCGGCGGCGTACCGATCTCAAACACCGACTGAGCGACCAATGGGGCCGAAGCGCCGCTGACTGTTCCGGTGACCACGTACAGGCGTTTGTCGGCCATCACGAACCGGCCCAAAAGTTCACTGACCACGGTGGTGACACGAAAGCTGGGCTGCCAGCGCCACAGCGCGTTGGCGGCCGCCGCAACGGGCCCCACAGCAGCGCCACCGCTTGCGGCCAAGCGCGCATCAGCAGGCCGCGCAATCTTTGCTCGTGTTTTGCGCAACGCTTGCGCCAACAAGGCGTTGGCATCTTGAAAGGTCCACGCCGGATCGACACTGTCCCAGGGCCAGGGCGCATGGGTCCTGGGTACAAAGGCCGCGTCGGGCCCCCAAGGCGGTGGCTTGGGTTGCCAGTCAGCCGAGTGACCGGTTGGGGGTGGCTTCGGTTGCCACACGGCAGAGTTGTGACTGCTGGGCGGCTGGACGGGTTGCCATCCGGCGGCGGTGCCATCCCCAGGCGGCGGTTTGGGCTGCCAATCGGACGAGTACCTGCCGCCAGGGGGTTGTATGGGTTGCCAGCCGGCGCCCATTTGCGGCGAACCACTGAGCCAAGCACCCGATGACATGGGAGAGAAGGGCATGCAAGATCCTTTGCAGGTGATGTCGAGGCCAACAGATAAAAGGGCTATTGCGGCAGACCCGCCAGACGAAGTGCTTCTGCAAAACTGAGCCGCCCATTGGGCAGCCGTGCGCTTGGATTGGCACCCACTCGCGCCTTGGGAATGGCCTGTAGGTAACGTCTAACTGCAACACGCGCGTCGTCTTTGCGTCCTTCTTGCCACAGGGCAACGATGAGCTGTCGATGCGACGGCGCGTGCAATGCGTGCTTGCGAACTGAAGCCTGCGCTAAGGCGGCCGACTCCGCGTAAGCGTCGGCACCGTAGGCGGCCCGTGCGGCATACGCTTCCAACAAATAGCGCTGCTGATCCAGCGGTGACACGGCCAACGAACGGTAGGCACACTGCATCGCCGCTGCGTGCTCTCCGGCAATGCTGGTGACTTCGGCCAAACGGCCCCAGGCTTCGGCGTCACAGGGGTCCGTGCGCAGCGCCTGCTCAAAACACGCCCGGGCACCAACGTGGTCGTCGTCCAGAAACAGCTTGGCAACGCCGCTGGCGACCAACGCACAGGGTTGAAGGGGATCAATGTCGACCGCCCGGCGCGCCAGGTCT
The DNA here is from genome assembly GCA_043776165.1 of Rubrivivax sp. GTDB lineage: Bacteria > Pseudomonadota > Gammaproteobacteria > Burkholderiales > Burkholderiaceae_C > Rubrivivax. The sequence continues at coordinate 11,340 of JAYVRO010000064.1, forward strand.
TGCACCCGGTGCGTCTCGTTTGTGGCGTCATCGGTCCAGTCTTGAACGATCTTGAAGACATGCCAGCGCGCCAACATGGCATACGGCGCCGCTTGCCGGGGGTGTCGATCCACCAGATGGTCCAACACTTCCTTCGAGCGCTTGAAGTCAGCGTGCACCAAACTATTCATCAACCCCGTCGCACCAACAAACAGCGAATACGACTCCAGCGTGGTCATCGGCAAACTGCGCACCCGGCTGAGCTCATGCGCCATCACCACTTGGCTAACGTTTGACACGACATGCGGCACCAAATCATCTTGTCCTTCAAACAAGGCCGCCACTTCGGCCATGGCGCTGCCTGTCCACAGCACGTCGCCGTTGCGCATGTCGCACAGCTCAACGCTGGTGCGGGCGCGGCTGCCTTGCACGTAAAAGCGGCCTGTTAACAGGTACGTGGCGCCGAGCAAGGTTTGCAGGCGCGGCAGATCAAGCGTGGTGTCGCGCAGTGCGGCGGTGGACATGCGCGAGAGCACGCGCAGCCCCGGGTGGCGCGCCAGCGCGGCAATGATGTCGTCGGCCATGGCGTAGCCCAGGGCGTCGTTGCCGGGGTCGGCGGGGTGGCAGGTGAAGGGCACCACGGCCAAGGCTGGGCGCAGGTCGGTGGGGGCGGCTTTGGGCGCCAAGTTGGCGCCGTCGCCAAAGGCCGCTTCACTGCCCGGCGGGCGCAGTTTGAAGACACGCACCGGCTCGGCAAGGTGCTTCAAATAGTGTTGGCCGGTGTCTTCAATGTCAGCGTGCACGCCGTGCGTGAGCTGGCTGCACAACTCCACGCTGGCCGTGGTTTGCCCGGGTTGCGCCAAGCTGCCCAGTCGCGCGGCCAGGTTCACCCCGGCACCGTAGAGGTCGTTGTCGGCGGCCACGGCGTCGGTGACGTGCAGACCCACACGCAGCCACATGCTCTGCTCTGGCGTGACCCCGTCGTTGTAGTGGACAAGGCTCGCGTGGAGCTCGAAAGCGGCGGCCACTGCACCCGGCGCGGTGGCAAATTCCATCATCAAGCCGTCGCCTGCTGTGCGCACCAAGTTCCCTCCGTGCCGGGGCACGATGTGCCCGCGCGCTTGCGCCGCGAAGTGCAGCCAACGCTGGATGGCGTCGGCCTCGCCGTATTGCATCAATCGCACCGATTCGACGAGATCAGCAAAGACCACCACCCGTCGCTCTTTGCGCAAGGCCATCGAAACCAGTTGAATGTCTGAGGTGAGCATGCTGACCGTTCCCAGCCGTTTAGGCATCACCAATTCTGTGGATGTTGGGCGGCCACGCGCCATTGGCGCAAACACTGCCCATCCATGCCCGTCAGTCGTTGCGCGCTGGCTTGTAAATGGCCAAGACCAAGGCCGCTACACAGCAGGCCATGGCAGCCCATTGGGTGGGCCCCAGCGGCTCGCCGTGCACGATGGCGCCAGACACCATGGCCACCACAGGCACCAGGATCGATGACAAACCCGCCACGTTGGCGGGCAGCAAACCAACGATGGAAAACCAAGCGACGTTGCCGATACTCATGGGCACGATGGCGATGTAGGCAATGACGGCGATGCTGGTGGCTGAGGGTACGAACCAATGGCCGTCGCCCAGCGCAAAAGCCACCGCCGTGATCGGCCCAGCAATGATGAGCAACTGCCAGCCAGTGAGCACGGTGGTGGGCACATTCACGGCGCCGCGCTTGAGGATCAAGGTGCCTGCGGCCCAGCAAATGCCTGAGAGCAAGCCCATCGCAACGCCCAGCGGCGCCTGGGCATAGGCGTGCAAGCCGCGCCACATGAGCAGGCCCACGCCGGCTGCCCCCAAGGTCAGCGCCAAGAGTAAACGGGGCGTTAACTTTTCACCCAAGACAGCGTAAGACAGCAGCGCCGCCCACAGCGGCATGGTGAAACCCAGCACCGCTGCCTGGCCCGTGGGGATGAGCACGCTGGCGTAGGTGCTCGCTATGTTCCACACGCCCAAGTAGACGAAAGCCGCGAGCACCACGGTGCGCCAGTGCTGCCTCGGAATGGCCAGTGACTGCCCACGCCAGCGCGCCACCGCCAAGAGCAACGCACCTGCGCAGGTGACGGCGATGGCACGGAAAGTCCACACCGATACCTCTGCCACGGCGTAAGGGAAGAGCGGCCAGTTGGTGCCCCATACCAGGGTGAGCAAGGCCAGCAAGACGATGGCGCGCGGTGGAATGGTCATGTCGAAAGTTGGGCTGGGTGCGCGCGCAGTGAGGTGGAGGCGAGGCTAAGGGCAAGGCGAGCAAGGGTTTTCATGGCCCCGACTTCAGGGGGTCAGAAGGCACCGACATCAACACTTTTGGGGATGACCGCCGGGCACCGGCACGCGAGCATGGCGCCTCATTTCAATGAGAGGTCAACCATGTTTGCAGGCAAGGCCAAAATTCTGACCACCGCGCTTGTCGCTGTGCTTGCCATGGCTGCGAATGTCGCGTTGGCCAACCCGGTGGTGATCACCACGCCGTTCATGAATTTGGAGCATCGGGCGATCAATTCCTTGGGGTTCAATGCGGGTGAGTTCGTGCGCTTTGGTGCTGTGTCGGTCACGCCCAATGGGAACAACGGGACCACCGGGTTGGCAAGCCAGATCGACCTCGCAACTGGCAACGTCTTGCGGACGCGAGCCATCAATTTCAACCCCAGCCCGACGATCCCTAACTTCTTCTCACGCGTGTTGTCCGACGTTCCCTCGTTGCGCGGCACTTGGGATCTCACTTTCACCAACACGGTCAACACAACAGACTCAGCGACTCGTCGCGTGAGCCTGGATAGCAGTGTGTCGCAGGCCCCCTTTGTTGAGAGCATCACTCTGTCGGGCAGCAGTGACCGCCCGATCTTCGGTTGGGCGCCTCCGCCAGGCACAACGGTCAACGGCTACCGCATCAACATTTATGACAAAGCGATCATCAACAACGACCCCAGCAAAGGACCGCTCAATGGCGGGGTGGTTGTCGGCCGCGATTTCGCACCATCGGTGAACAAATACGAAGTCAAGCCAGAGGACTTCTTAGTCGCTGGCTACAAATTTGCCTTGGATCGGAACTATTCGATCGAGATTTCTGTGCTTCAAACACGAGACGACACGGGCAATACCAGCAACGCCAACCTGAAAGCCGTCGCGCGCGCCTACGCCGACTTCACCCCCCACGCTGGCGGCGGCCCGGTGGTGAACCTGCCCGTGGTGCGCATCGACGGCGTGTACCAGTTCAACATGGCCATCGAGGCCAACAAGCTCTATTACATCGACCCCGAGGTGGCCATTGGCTACATCTACGCCATTGGCGCTGGCGACCCCAATTTCCGCAGTGTGGTGCTGCCCACCCACATTGGCGATGGCTTGTATGACCTGTGGGCCGATGACGGCCTGGGCGGATGGACCTTGCTGGCCGACGACATCGCCGGTGGGTTGGCGTTTGACTTTGGTGTCGATGGCATTCGCCGCTTTCGCGTGACCGAGATCGAAACCAGTGCCGGCTTGGACCCGAAGAACACCACGGCTTTTGTCACCGGTTTGACCTTCATTGGCAGTGGCAAATTCACCGGAACACAAGCGCCCATCACCGCAAACGTGACATTGCCAGAAGCGCCCACGCTGGCGCTGGTACTGATGGGCTGGATGGCGGTCGTGGCACGGCGCAAACATCGTCGGCTGGTTGCCTGACTCAACGCTTGAATCACCACCTGAATCACCACTTGCATTTGTCCGTCACCGCATTGGCTGCCAAAGGTATGACGGCCAGGAGCCCCAGGCCGCTGTAGGCCTCGCGGCAGTCCTTCTTGGCGGCCTTTTCAATGCCCTCTTCGAGCTTGCCTTTGCGCTCGGGTGGGTGAGGCAACAACTGCAAGACACCACGCGAACCCTCGCGGGAGATCTCGCCGCCGCGTGGCCGAACGAGATTCAGGTTGAGCGGCGCGCTGGCGCTTGGCAAGGGCGGCTTAGCCACGTCAAAACCCGTGCGTGCACCCGCGTTGGGCGCGCCGGGCACCGTCGCCGCTTGTGACCCGACGTTGTTGAACGGGCTGGGAAGTGTGGCCGCTGCGGGTGCGGCGGCTGGGGACGTAGCGGGGGCAGCCGAAGTTCCATTCGGCGTTGCAGTTGCGGTTGCGGTTGCAGTTGCAGTTGCCGTTGCAGTTGCCGTGCTGGCGCGCAAGTTGGCCGCGTTGACGTTGGGCACAGCGGCCGCTGTTGGCAGCAAAGGTGTGGCCGTCGGCAGGGCCTCGCTGGCGCTGCTGATCAAGCGCGGCGTGGTGGTCGGCGCGGTGTCTGCTGGCAAGGTCGGCAAGGCCTTGATTTGCACCGCAGGCGCAAGCTGGGCACTGGGCGCAGCGGGTGCTTCGGCCAGGGCGGGCAAGGCCACCGGTTCAGTACGTGGCAAGGCGTTGGCCAGGCTAGGCGGGTTGGGCGTGACCGGGCTGTTGGTCTGCGTGGTCGTGGTCGTGGTCGTGGGTGGGGGCGTGGCCGTGAACAGGGGCAAAGTGGGCAACGACTTCAGGGTCACGGGCGCATTGAGCTGGGCGCGGGGCAAGGCCGGTGCGTCGGCCAAAGCAGGCAAGGACAAAGGTGCTTGCGGCGCGTTGTCCAAGCGCTCCGTGGGGCGCGCTGTGTTGGTGCGAGACGTGGGCAAGGCCGCTGCACTGTCGATCATCTTCAGCCGCGCTTCACTCTCGGCGGGTGCGGCGCGTGGTGTCTCGGAGGGCCGCGCTTCGGGGCTGGGTGGAGCGACGCGCTCTGCGACCGATGGCTTGGACGGCGCAGCCAGCAGGCCTGCACTTTGTTGCGCTAGTTCAGCGGTGGCGGCGGGGGCATCAACAGCCTGCTTCGGCGCTTGTTGTGGCGCTTGCTGCGCGTCGGCCGCAGGCAGGCGCAGCGCGCGCCGCTGCATGGTGCTGACGATGGGCGTGGCGGCCCCAGCAGCCGATCCGGTCACCGGTTCTGATGTGTTGCTGGCAGGGTTTGGCAGTGGCGCAGGCTCGACCGGGTTCGGCGCGCCAGCGCTCAGTTCGGTGGCGGGCAGGTTGAGCGTGGCGCTCCACGAGCCGAGTTTTTCGGCGCCCGGGCCGTCGTTGCTTCGTGGCGCTTGTTTGTCGTCGCGCATTGCGCCGCCCCAGCGCGGCTGGGGGGCATTGCCCTGCGGGCCGCCGGTGGGTTTGCTCTGCAGCGCGCTGCTGCGGCCCTCGTCAGCCACGCCCCGCACGAGCACGTTGATGGGGCCCCAGACGCCTTCGCCTGGCCGCGCCGTGCCCCCGGGGGAATTGCCCAACCAGGTGATCAGCAGGGTATGGAGCAATGCCGCCAAGAACACACAACGCGTCATCGACATGGCCGGGCCCGGGGGCGGCGGCCAGGCTGCGCTGGTGGTCCGGGACAGAGCAAACATTGTGGCCAATGCTAAGGGCTCGTTCCGGAATAACTTGCCCATTCGGCTCGACGGCTGCGGGCGCGCTGCGGCGTCGCAAATGCTCGCGATGCCGATGGGCATCGCTGTGCTTTGCGCCTTGCATCGCATCCCGCATCCGAAGGCCAAATGCTCAAGTTATCCCCGAACGAGCCCTGAGCGCGTGCTGCGCAGATCGGGCGCCCCGCCGCGCTGGTGTCATGCCGCGCTGGTTCATGGCGCAACTCAAGAGCGTAACGGCACAATCGCCGCCATCGTCACTTTGCCCAGCGCCGCTCATGACCCTTGCTCTCAGTGATTTTGGCCTCATCGGCTTGGCCGTGATGGGCCAGAACTTGGTGCTCAACATCGAAAGCCGCGGCTTCATGGTGAGTGTCTTCAACCGCACTGCCAGCGTGACCGACAGTTTTGTTGCCACGCATCCCGGCAAGCGCTTGGTGGGCGCCCGCAGTTTGGCTGAGTTTGTTGCGGGCCTGTCTCGGCCACGCAAAGTCATGATCATGGTCAGGGCAGGTGCAGCGGTCGACACCGTGATCGAGTCACTTCTACCGTTCATGGAAGTGGGCGACATCATCATTGACGGCGGCAACAGCCTCTACACCGATACCGAACGGCGCGACACGTGGTTGTCTGACTTGGGCCTGCGCTTCGTTGGCGCAGGTGTGTCGGGCGGTGAAGAAGGCGCGCGCAAAGGCCCGGCCATCATGCCTGGTGGGCCCGCGAGCACATGGGACGTGATGCGCCCCATCTTCGAGAGCATTGCGGCCAAGGTGGACGGCGCGCCTTGTGTGGTGCACATCGGCCCGGGCGGCGCCGGGCACTACGTCAAGATGATCCACAACGGCATCGAATACGGTGACATGCAGCTCATCTGTGAGGCCTACGCGCTGCTGAAAGCGGCGGGACTGTCAAATGAAGAGTTGGCCAACACCTTTTTGCAATGGAATGAAGGCGAGTTGCAGAGTTACCTGATTCAGATCACCGGTGTGGCTTTGCAGCAGCGTGACGCCGACACGGGGCAGGCGGTGGTGGATCTCATCCTCGACAAAGCCGGGCAAAAAGGCACGGGGCAGTGGACGCTCGTGAACGCGGCAGAAAACGCGGTTGTGATCAGCACCATCAACGCAGCGGTTGAAGCCCGTGTTTTGTCGTCAATGAAGAGCCAGCGTGTAGTGGCCAGCGCGCTCTTGCAAGGGCCTGCTGCCCAACTGGCGGGCGTTGACAAGGCCGCCTTGGTGGCCAAGGTGCACGACGCGCTGTATGCCTCCAAGATCGTGAGCTACGCGCAAGGTTTGTCCTTGATGCAAACCATGAGCGAGCGCAAGGCTTGGGCGCTGGACCTGGGGGCCATCGCCAGCATCTGGCGTGGCGGCTGCATCATCCGCGCGCGCTTTTTGAACCGCATCACAGAGGCCTATCGGGCCGACCCGGAATTGGCCAATTTGATGCTGGCGCCCTTCTTTCAGAGCCTGCTCAACCGCACGCAGCAAAACTGGCGCGAGGTGGTGGCCTTGGCGGTGACGAATGGCATCGCGGTGCCCGCCTTCAGCGCTTCACTGAGCTACTACGACAGCCTGCGCAGCGCGCGATTGCCCGCCAATTTGCTGCAAGCGCAGCGCGATTTTTTTGGCGCGCACACCTACGAGCGCGTTGACAAACCTGCGGGCCAGTGGTTCCACACCGATTGGCCTGAGGTGATTGGCTGAACTTGCTTGGGAGGTGAACATGAATGAATTCAAGAGCGTGTTGAGCCAAGCGTGGCGGGACCACGCCGATGACCCACGCGGCGTTGCGCTTCGCCTGCCGCAACTTTTGAGCTTGGTCCACGACGAACAAAACATCACGGAATTCACAGGCCTGGCCCACCACGTGCTGGGTGAACACCTGGCTGCCTGGGGCGACGGGTTGGCAATGCTCGAGCAGTTGCGCGTCTTGCCAACGTTTGAGGTGACAGGGCCAAGCGGGCAAAGCGTGACGCGGGCCCTGGCCAGCTTGCGCTTGAGTCAGGGCAGCGCGGATGAGCGGCCACAGTTGTCGACGTCGGACGCCGTTCGTGTGGGCGCCATGGCGGCCGCGAACCTGGCGCTGCACGACACGCCGCGCGCCATGCATCTCATGCGCGAGGTACTGGCCAGCGCGACGCAGGCGGCCGCTGGCGGGCTGCCCGACACCGACCCTTTGCACCGCGCCGTGGCCATCAGTTGCAACAACCTGGCCGCCACGCTGGCGGACTTGGATCAGCGCAGCGACGAGCAGCGTGAATTGATGCTGCAGGCTGCGCAAGGTGCGCAAGTGCACTGGGCCATTGCGGGCACTTGGTTGGAGACCGAACGTGCCGAATATCGGCTGGCGCTGTGTTGGCTGAAAGCCGGTAACGCGGCCCGGGCGATGTTTCACGCCAGCGCTTGTTTGGCCATCGTCGACGCCAACGGCGCGGTGGCTTTGGAGCGCTTTTTTGCTGGCGAAGTTTTGGCACTGGCCGCCAAGGCGCTCAGTGACGAGGCCGCGTTCATCAATGCTCTGGACATGGCCCGCAGTGCATTCACAGCGCTGTCCGGCGACGACCGCAGTTGGTGCCAGGCCACGCTGAACCGGCTGGAAGAACGAGCGCGCGCGGGTTAGGGCCGCGCGCGTTTTTGTCAGCGAGGGTCGATCAAGCTTCGCGGGCTTGCTTGAGCATCGTGTCAGCGTCGCTGACTTCAAACTTGCCGGGGCCCTCAACGTTGAGCGTCTTCACCACACCGTCCACCACCAGCATGGAATAGCGGTTCGAGCGCACGCCCATGCCGCGGCTGGTGAGGTCAAGTGTTAGCCCAGTGGCTTGGGCAAAAGCAGCGCTGCCGTCGGCCATCATGCGCACCTTGCCGGTGGATTTTTGTTCGCGGCCCCAGGCGCCCATGACAAACGCGTCATTGACGGAGATGCACCAAATTTCGTCCACACCAGCGGCCTTGAACTCCGCCGCTTTTTCAACATAGCCTGGCACATGCTTGGCCGAACAGGTGGGCGTGAAGGCGCCAGGCAAGGCGAAGATGGCGATCTTTTTGCCGGCGGTGCTGGCTTCAACTTCAAAGGTATTGGGGCCGATCGAGCAGCCGTTGCCTTCAACTTCAACGAATTCTTGGAGCTTGCCTGCGGGCAGTTTGTCGCCAATTTTCAACATGGATGAACTTTCTAAGGTGGATTGTTAAGGCTGTCGCACTGAACTGCTGACAGCGCCGGGGCGCGCAGTATCGGTCAACTCGCATGGGCGGTGGGCCATGGGGGTTTGTGGCGATGCGCGCTGCCTCGTTGGCAAGCAGCGCTTGGTTTGTCCGAAGCTAAAGGCGCAGGGAGTTCAGCTTCAGTACAGGCGCTTTGCGACCTGCAAGAAGAGGCGATTGCCTTGCGTCTTGTTCTGCGCGCCGCTCTCGACCTGCCACTTCAGCGTGACGCCAAACCCCTGATCAGAGAAATAGCGGATGTAGGGCCCCGTTGCGAACACCCGGCCGCGATTGCCGTCGCCCGCGATTGCGCCATTCAACTGGTCGTCGCTAACCTGCCGGTACAGGTAGCCCGAAGCCCCGCCCTGCCAACCCGGGGCGAATGTGTAGCCGACGCCGTAGTCGAAGCTCAACTCGCGACCGCTCTTGATCTTCGAGTCCGAGTTCTCGCGATTGACGAGGTAGACCAGGTTGCCGCTGACCTCGAGCGGCTTGATGGGGTACCAGGTGAAGCGATAGGCTGGCGCCGCGGAGCTGTAGCCGCGGCCCTTGTTGACGAGCTGTGCCGCGTCGAAGCTGCCGGTGGGCACGAAAAACTCAAAGCCGACGATCTGGTGATAGCTGTCGGAGTGCCAGCCGAGCGTGATGGGCGCGACTATCGCGTCGCTGCCGCCCTGGGCGGAGCCGGCACGGTGCACGCGGCCTCGCGGTGTGGCCACGTCGAAGGACAGATCGCCATCAACATAGAGCGCGTAGCCCAGCCGGGTCTCGATGTCGGCGCCCAGCAGCTTGGCGTCGGGCCAGACGTACTGCACACGCACGGCCAGCCCGCTGAACTTGAGCGCGAAGTCGGACAGGCCTGGGCGGGGGTTTCCAGCAGCGTCATGGGTTCGTGTCGCTCGGTAGTCGCTGGCCGACACCAGCATGCGCAACTGCCCAGGCGGTGGCATCACGCCGGCCAACACGGTCTCCACGCCGAGCAACTTGGAGGTGCCGCCGCCCTCGGTCGCCAGCGCCGGCACGACGAGCAGGCTCAGTAGGGTGCCCACCACGAAGCTCATCGAGATGAGCGGTCTTCTCCTGCAAGTAGCCATGTCAACTCCCTTTCGAACTTGATGAGTTAGCGGATGATTTCTGTCGCCTGCAAACGAATCAGCGGCGAGATAACCACCCCAAGTGTGTCTGAGGTCTTCTGATTGATCACGAACTCAAACTGACGCGGCTGCTCGATGGGCATGCTGTCAGCGCGGGCGCCTCTCAGCAAGAGGTCGACGTAGTCGGCCATCCGGGCGAATATCGCCGGCAGACTGGCGCTGTAAGTGGCCAGGCAACCGTCGACGACATACAGGCGCATCTCGCACATCATCGGCATGCGTTGGCGCGCTGCCGCTTCGATCAGCAGGGCCCGGTTGCGGGTGATGAACGGCGAGGCAAGCTGAACGATGCCTTGGGCGCCCCAGGACTTGGCCGTCGACACCGCTGCGGCAAGGTCACCCGGCTGCACGACCTCCAGCACCCGCATCTGCACACCCATGGGCAGCGCCACGGCCAAGAGTGCGCGCACAGAACTTTCGCCTCCACCGTCACGATTCCAGATCACGGCGACCTTGGTGATCCCGGGAACCAGAAAGCGCAGTAGGTCCATGCGCTTGACCGACAAGCCCGAGTCCTGGAACCCGAGCCCGGTGATGTTGCCGCCGGGATTGGCGAACGACTTGACGAAACCATCGCCCACCGGGTCGTTCAGCGTGACCACTGTTGGGATGCTCGAAGTGGCCCGCTGCACCGCGCGAGCTGCGGGCGGGGCTGCGGTGACGATGACGTCGGGCGCGAGTGCAACGAGCTCTCGTGCCAGTTCCGGCAGGCGCTCGAATTGCCCTTCGGCCCAGCGGTAGTCGATGACCACCGTGCGGCCGTCCACATAGCCCAGCGCATCCATTCGATCGCGAAATGCCTTGATGTTCACGGCCTGCATCTGCGAGTCGATGCCCAGAAAGGCGACGCGAGGGACTTTCGTGGCTGTTTGCGACCAAGCGCTCGACGCTGCGATCGCGGTCGTGACGGCAAGCGCCGCTATCAGGTGGCAGCGGCGGCGGCGGGCGTTCGCTGCGGCCGTGGTGGCCGCGAACGCTTGGCCGACGGTCTTCGATGGGTTCATGCTGTTGGGCCGCGTTGGGGTATTGGCAAAGTGCTGCCTACAGCTTGCATGGCGCAAGCTTAGAAATGGGGTAGACATTCGGCCGCCGACACCGCCAGCCGCCGCGAGCGACCGCAGTGACGCACGGGTCAATCCAGCCGCAGCCCCATCGCCGTGATCACGCTCTTCCATTGGCGCCGTTCGTCGGCGATGCGCTGCACCATGGCCTCGGGCGTCGCGGTCACGACACGCATCGCCATGTCCGCAAGCGTCGTCCACACCTGTGCACTTTCGGCGGCCGCACGCACGGCCCGTGACATGGCTTCAACCACCACCGGTGGCGTTGCGCCGGGCATGAAGAAGCCAAACCAATCGCGAACCATGAGCAATCCCTGGCCGCGCTCAGCGAGGGTCGGCACCTCGGCCATGAACCGGCTGCGGGCCTCGCCTGTGGTGGCGATCGCGCGCAGCTTGCCCGTGGCGTGATACGGGCGCAGCAACCCCACGGGCAGCACCAGCACCGCGAGCCGACCGCCGACGGCGTCGCCAATCGCCTGCGGCCCGCCCGGATAGCTCACGTGCTGGGCGTCGACCCGAATCTGGCGGAACAGCATCGCGCCGATCAGGTGAGGCAAGGTGCCCACTCCCGGCGACCCGTGATTGCAGGCCGACGGGTTGGCGCGCGCCCAGGCGACGAACTCGTCGAAGCTGCGCACTTCGGTGGGTACGCCGGTTCCAAGGGCCAGCGCGAAGTCCGTGTCGGCAGCCAACGACACCGGGGCCAGATCGGTTTCGGGGTCGTAGTTGAGCCTGGTGTAGAGATGCGGGTTCAACGTCGACACACCGGCGTGGGCCAGCAGCATCGTCGCGCCATCCGGCGCCGACTGCTTGAGCGCGCCGATGGCAATCTGGCCGCCAGCGCCGGGCCGGTTCTCGACGACGACGCCGGCCGGGAAGTGTCGGCCCAGTGCGTCGGCATAGGTGCGGGCAATGAGGTCCGGGCTGCCGCCGGGTGGTGCGATGCACAGGATGCGCAGACGGGTTGCCTGGGCGTGTGTCTGGGCGCTTGTCTGTGCGTGTGCCAAGCCGTTTGCTAAACCGCTTGTCAGGGCCAACAGGCCGACACTGCGGCCCAACAGGCTTCGGCGACAAACATCAACTGGGTGCATGGTCCTCCTGCGCTGCCGTTTTGACGTCTACCGGCAATGACCGCAGTTTCGTCAATTCCCTTCAGAGATTGTGCAGCGTTTCAGCAACCCAGGTCGCTGTGCTGTCGTCGGCCGCACCCGACGACGCCAAGCGTTGCAGCGCGCGTTGCGCGACCAGCTTCACTTGGCGTTGCAGCGCTGCACGCCGCTCGTTGATGGCCGACGACCCAGCGTCAAGCTGCAGCGGCGCCGGGTAGCGCTGGCGCAGGCTCAACAGCAAGGTCGGCAAGCGCGACAGCTCGGCGCTCTCGATCTCGCCCAGCAGGCGTTCAAGCGCCTGCACGTCGGTCCAGCAGCGCTCGCGGTTGAGCACCAACGCCCCATGGCGCACCAAGATGCAGTCCTCGCTGCCCAGCAGCTTGCGCAGGCGGTGCAAGGCGTTGTCGAGCGCGTTGCGAGCAGCGTCGCCATCGGCATCGGGCCATAGCTGGTCAGCCACCGCGTCTTGCATCAGCGGCGTGGCGCCGTGGGCCACAAGCAGGCGCAGCAACTCGAGCAGGCGGCGGCTTTCCTTGCGCGACGGGGCCAGCGGCGCGCCGTCGATACGGACCTCAAAGCGGCCGAGCATGTGCACGTGCACGGCCCAGGGCCAGCTGTCACCGGCCTCGGCCGGGGCCTTAATTCGATGGCGCGCGATGAAGTAGCGCACCGTGTCGGTTTCGATGCCATGGGCCAGCGCGAGCGCGCACAGGCGTGGCATCGCGTCGCTGCACAGAAACAGCAGCGGGCCGTGGCGGTAGCCGTGCTCGCGCGCGACCGCAAAGGCTTGCCCTAGTTCGAGGCAGGCTTGCACCTCATCGCCACGCCGCAGCGACGCGTAGGCGGCCACGCCGCTGCTGATCCAGTGGTGCCAGCGGCAAACCGGGTAGAGGGGGTGCGACAGCGCTGCAGCGAGTGCCTGCTGTGCTTCGTCGTGCTCGTCACAGGCTGCAGCCGCCAAGGCATGACTGATCAGCGAGATGTGCTCCTGCACCGCGAAGGCCCCCTGGCGCGAGCTTTGCGTCGCGGCGCGAAGCAGGCGCAACGCCATCGGCGCTTCGCCGTCGATCAGTGCCAACAGCCCGCGCTCGAGCTCGTACAGCGAGCGGTTGGCCGCGTGGTCGGGGTGCAGCGCTGGCGCCACGCGGCCCAGGTGGAGACGAATTGCTGCAGCGTCGCGGGTGGCGATGCCCACCATCACCGCCTGCAGCTCGATGTGGTTTCGGTGGGGTGCCAGCGAGGGTTCGACTTCCGCCATCATCAGTGCCTGGCGCACGTCGGCGCCAGCTGACTCTACCTGCCCAAGCAGCGACTTGACCAGGATGCCCACGCCCCACCAGCGCATCAGGGTGACCGGCGCTGCCAGGCCCTGCCGACACAGCCCGTCGATACGAAGGATCAGACGTTCGAGTCGCTCGAGCTGCCCGCTCCACAGGAAGTGGAACGCCAGCGAGCCCAACAACAGGCGTTGACCAACCGCCGACTCGCGATGCATCAGACGTTCGGCGCGTTCGGCCAGCGGCGCTGTGGCGGGATGCCAAGGCATGCGATGAATCAACGCAGCGAGCAGGCCGGGGACGAGGCGCATCTCTGCATTGGGATCACCAACGCCCATGGCTACCGCGCTATGCTGGGTCAGCACCGCAATCCATGGGTCAAGTTCGGGCAAGCACCACGTCGTCACGAGTACGGTGCAAGCCGCCGCGGCGGCTTCCAGCTGCCCCTGCACATCGCCCGCCTCCAGGCAATGCTGGAATGCGGCCGTCATGTCGGCGAGCGCTGCAGGTGGGTCCAGGTCGAGCATGCAAAAGCCGCGCCAGTAGGCGAGGTCGGCGCCCAGGTTCGCAGGCAAGGCGTCGATGTATCGGCGCAGACTCAGCACACGTCCCTCGTCAACGTAGCGCGGCGCGCAGCGCAGGATCCAGCTCGCGGCTTCATTCCAGGCCTGGCCTTCGATCAGCCTTTGCAGGCCACTGTCCACCTCGCCTGCGGCCAGCAACAGATGACCTGCCCGGCACAACAGGGCCTGCAGTTCGTCGGCGGTTGCCAAGCGCTCGAAACGCCGGCGCAGGAACTCGCTGAACAGGGCATGGAATGTGAAGATCTTGGGTGAGTCGCCACGGCGATCGGTGAACAGGCTCGCGGTGGCCAATCGCTCCAGCAGCGCCGGTGCTTCTGCATCCCCGCTCATCGCCACAGCCAACTCACCGGTGGTGCTGGGAAGGAAGGCCAGCACACAGAGGGTGTGCTGATGCGCCGTAGGCATGCGGGACAGCACCTCATCGGCGAAGTACTCGAACAGGCGCTCGCGCGCGGCCAGCGCGGGCAGGTGGTCACCAGTGGGTCTGCCGAGCAGCATCAACGTCAGCCCCGCAGCCCAGCCCTGTGCGGCGGCCAGCGGTTCGACCATGCCGTCGGCATGCCCGTGCAGCCGGATGAGCTCGCGCGTCTCGGCTTCGTCAAAGCGAAGCTGCTGGCCATCGGGTAGTGCAAGCTGTTGTCGCGCCAGCGTGAGCGTGTAGGCAGGCGGCGGCGGCTCGCGGCTGACGAAGATCCACTGCACGCCGGCGGGCAGCTCGGCCAGCATCTCAGCCAGCGCGACCTGCATGCCGGAGTCGGCCGGCAGTTCTTGCTGGTTGTCCAGCACCAGCGTCCAGCGCGACGGCATGCGCGGCAGCAAGTGCCGCAACCGTCGCCGCAGCCAGCCAGGGAGGTCGGACAGGTCGTCGGCACGGAAAAGCGGCAGTTCCAGTGGCGCGGACAGCAGCGTGCCGAACAGGGCGTCGAGCGACTGCACAAAGGTCGCCGGGTCGGCATCGTCGGTGTCAACGCGCAGCCAGAGCGTGGGCTCTTCGCGCTGGCGCAGCCAGGTGGCGAGCAGCGTGGTCTTGCCGGCACCCGGAGGCGCGGCGAGCCACAAACCGGGGGAACCGGTGAACCCATCGAGCTGCTTGAACAGGCGACGACGATCAAACACACGCCCCAGACGCGGCCGCTCAAGCTTTCCGAGTGCGGCGTGTCGGAGAGGACTGCCTTGCATTCACCAAAGTTTAGCGTGTGGCGATGTGGGGGCGAATGGGGAGACTGGGGCGCGTGCTACGAGGCTGTCCGGCTTTGGGTCGGGCCTGCCCGCCTTCAGCTGAAGCGGGCCCCGGTGTCGGTGACGCACAGGGTTTGCAACACGGCACCCGTAGCGTCTCGCACCTCGTTGCGGGTGGTGGCGGTGAAGGTGTTGCCGTCGACGGCAAGCGTGCGTGTGCTGGTGATCACGTTGCTCCCGGCCGGGGAGCCGTCCGCATTAAAACGGTAGAAGCGGAACTTGATTGCGTAGCTGCCGTCGGCGTTCTTGGACCACAGGCCGACCGAGGGGCTCTGGCCGCCCGGGTTGCCGGAGTTGATCCCGGTGAGCGTGCCGCCGCGGTGCACGGCCTGAGAGGCGCGGAAGGTGGCGGTCGCAACGCTGGTGGTGCAGTCGCGCAGTGTCCCGACCGTGTCCCACATGCCCTCCAACGGGTCGGCGGCGGCTTGCGCCACCGCATCGCCGCTGCTGCCGCAGGCTTGCACGAAAAGCATGGTCACGATCGCCGGCATGAGGGTGGCGGCCGATATCTTGAGAGCGCTGATGTTCATGAGGAACTCCAAAAGGGTGATGGGGAGCCGCCAGCTTGAGACCCACCCACCTAGAGATCGGGTAGAGATTCGCAGCTTCACCAACAATCCTGACGGCTCATCGCTTGATGCTCGCGGTCAACAAGCTCCACCCCCAAGTGCGCGTCCTGTCCAAGGTGCTGGTGCGGCACGGCACGGCACGACCGTCGAGCTCGACTGGGCGCCGATGGGCGCAAAAAAGCCGACACCGGTTGCCCTGTGTCGGCCTTTTCATGAGCGAGACCGATCAGACCAGATTAGCTTTCTCGATCAAGCGCGTCACGGTCCAAGATTTGGTCTTGGAGATCGGACGGCCTTCGGAGATTTCCACCACGTCGCCCATCTTGAACTCATTGCGTTCATCATGAGCGTGGTACTTGCTGGTGGTGGCAACGATCTTGCCGTAGAGCTCGTGCGCGTTGCGACGCTCAACCAGCACGGTGACTGATTTGTCGCGCTTGTCGCTGACGATGCGGCCCACCAGAGTGCGGGTGTTTTTCACTGGCGCGGCGGCAACGGCAACGGCCGCTTGGGTTTGGGTGTCGCTCATGCTGCGGCCCTCTTCTTTTCAGCCAGGATGGTTTTCACGCGTGCGATGTCGCGGCGCGTTTTGCCCAACTGGGTGTTGTTGGTGAGCTGCTGGGTGGCCTTCTGCATGCGCAGGCCGAAATGGGCCTTGAGCAAATCAGAGACTTCCTTTTCGAGTGCGGCCACATCTTTGGCGCGCAGTTCTGTCGTGTTCATGGTCTGTTGCTCCAATCAGGTACCGACTTGGCGTGCCACAAAAGTGCAACGTAAAGGCAGCTTGGCAGCGGCGAGTGTGAAGGCCTCACGGGCCAATTGCTCGGGCACACCATTGAGTTCGTACAGCACCTTGCCCGGCTGGATTTCGGCCACGTAGTACTCGGGGTTGCCTTTGCCGTTGCCCATGCGGACCTCAGCCGGTTTTTGCGAAATCGGTTTGTCCGGGAAGATGCGAATGAAGACGCGACCACCACGCTTGATGTGACGCGAAATGGCACGACGTGCCGCTTCGATCTGGCGCGCGGTGATGCGGCCACGCTCAGTGGCCTTGAGGCCAAATTCGCCGAACGAAACCTTGGCACCGCGGGTAGCGATGCCGGTGTTGCGGCCCTTTTGTTCCTTGCGGAACTTTCGACGTGCGGGTTGCAGCATTCTTACTCTCCTTTGGCGTCGCCGGCAGCCGGTGTTGCCGGTGCAGCGCGACGCACGCGCTTGACAGCCGGACCTTTGCCGGGACCAGTCGGGTGAGCACTGGGCTCACCGGCGGGGGCTGCTGATGTGCCTGCGTCGGAACGCGGGGCACGGTCGCCACGATCACCACCTGGGCCGCCCATGCCGCCAGGACCACCCGGGCGGCCACGGCCACCAGGGGCGCCAGGAGCACCAGGGCCACCAGGTCGGGGACCACGGCGGTTGCGACGGTCGTCGTCACCACCTTCGGTCTTGGCCAGTGTGGGTGCGTCGCCATTGGCGAGACGGTCACCACGGTAAACCCAGACCTTGACACCAATGATGCCGTAGGTCGTCTTGGCTTCGCTGAAGCCGTAGTCGATGTCAGCACGCAAAGTGTGAAGAGGAACGCGACCTTCGCGGTACCACTCGCACCGTGCGATTTCAATGCCGTTCAGGCGGCCCGACGACATGATCTTGATGCCAAGGGCGCCCAAACGCATGGCGTTTTGCATGGCACGCTTCATGGCACGGCGGAACATGATGCGTTTTTCTAGCTGCTGCGTGATGCTGTCAGCGATGAGCTGGGCATCAACTTCAGGCTTGCGCACTTCTTCGATGTTGACAGCGACTGGCACGCCCAAACGGCGCGCCAGTTCGGCCTTCAAGTTCTCGATGTCTTCGCCTTTTTTGCCGATCACCACGCCCGGACGTGCCGAATAAATGGTGATGCGCGCGTTCTTCGCTGGGCGCTCGATCAGGATGCGTGAAACGGCTGCGCTCTTAAGCTTGGTCTTCAGGTACTCACGCACCTGCAAGTCTTCGGCCAACATGCCCGCAAAGTTGCGTTTGTTAGCGAACCAGCGTGAACTCCAGGCTCGGGTGACCGAGAGTCGGAAGCCGGTCGGATGGATTTTTTGTCCCATGGTCTTGCGGCCCTTGTTTAGTTTCCGACCGTCACGAAGACGTGGCAGGTGGGCTTGATGATGCTGTTGCCGCGGCCCTTGGCGCGTGCGGAAAAGCGCTTTAGCGAAGCACCTTGTTCAACGTAGATCGAGGTGATGCGCAACTCGTCGATGTCAGCACCGTCGTTGTGTTCGGCGTTGGCCACGGCGGAATCAACCACCTTCTTGATGATGCCGGCGGCCTTCTTTTGCGTGAAGGACAGGATCTCAAGGGCGTGACCGACCTTCTTGCCACGCACCATGTTGGCGACCAGACGGCCTTTGTCGAAGGACAGGCGCACGCCGCGCAAACTTGCTTTGGTTTCCATCTTGCGTGCTCCTTACTTCTTGGCCTTTTTGTCCGCAGGGTGGCCCTTGAACAAACGGGTCAGTGCGAACTCGCCGAGCTTGTGACCCACCATCTGGTCGGACACATAGACCGGTACGTGCTGTTTGCCGTTGTGCACGGCGACGGTCAAGCCGATGAAATCGGGCAGGATCGTTGAGCGACGCGACCAAGTCTTGATCGGTTTTTTGTCCTTGTTGGCAGAGGCCTTCTCGACCTTGGCCATCAAGTGGTGGTCCACGAAGGGACCCTTTTTCAGTGAACGTGCCATTTTTTAGGCCTCACTTTTTGCGACGCGAGACGATCATCGTCTGCGTGCGCTTGTTGCTGCGTGTACGGTAGCCCTTGGTCAGGGTGTTCCACGGTGACACCTGCGGCTGACCCTCGCCGGTACGGCCTTCGCCGCCGCCGTGCGGGTGATCCACAGGGTTCATGGCCACACCGCGAACGGTGGGACGAATGCCCCTCCAGCGAATGGCACCGGCCTTGCCGTACTGGCGCAGGCTGTGCTCTTCGTTGCTCACTTCACCGATGGTGGCGCGGCAGTCGATGTGGATCTTGCGCACTTCGCCAGAGCGCAAGCGCAATTGGGCGTAGATGCCTTCACGCGCCATCAAGGTCACCGACGTCCCGGCAGAACGCGCAATTTGTGCGCCCTTGCCCGGCTTCATTTCCACGCAATGGATGATTGAGCCCACAGGGATGTTGCGAATGGGCAGTGTGTTGCCGGCCTTGATCGGTGCCTCAGCACCGCTCATCAGCGTGGCACCCGCTTCGATACCGCGCGGAGCGATAACGTAGCGGCGCTCGCCGTCGGCGTAACACAACAGCGCAATGTGTGCCGTGCGGTTGGGGTCGTACTCGATGGTCTCGACCTTCGCCGGAATGCCATCTTTGTTGCGCACAAAATCAACCACGCGGTAGTGGTGTTTGTGACCACCGCCCTTGTGGCGCATCGTGATGTGACCGTTGTTGTTGCGGCCAGCATTTTGCTTTTGCGGCTCAAGAAGCGACGCCTCGGGCTCACCCTTGTGAAGATGCTTGTGCACGACTTTCACCACGGCGCGGCGGCCAGGTGATGTTGGTTTGACTTTGACGATGCCCATTACGCGGCCTCCCCAGAGAAGTTCAGCTCTTCGCCTGCCTTGAGCGAGACGTAAGCCTTCTTGACGTGGTCACGACGGCCTGAGGTCTTGCCAAAGCGCTTGGCTTTGCCCTTTTGGTTGACGGTGCGAACATCGTCGACCTTGACCTTGAGCATCAGCTCAACGGCGGCCTTGATCTCAAGCTTGGTCGCGTCGCGCAGCACTTTGAACAACACTTGATTGTTCTTTTCGCCAATGCGAGTGGCTTTTTCAGAGACGATGGGGGCAACCAGCACGGTGGCCAAACGGCCTTCGTCAAACTTGATGCCCGTTGGGTTGATACGGCTCATAGGACCCCCTTGACGCTACGCGCCGTCCCCCCGAGGGGGAATTCGCCCTTAAGGCGGCTTTGCAGGCTCATGCGAACATCTCCTTGAGCTGCTCGATCGCACCCTTGGTCACCAAGATCTTCTTGTAGAAGACGAGTGACAGTGGATCGGCGTAACGCGGTTCGCACACCAGCACATTGGCCAAGTTGCGCGAAGCCAGCGCCAGGTTGTCATCGATCTGGTCAGCAATGACCATCACTGATTGCAGCCCCATGGCTTTGAACTTGGCAGCCAGGAGTTTGGTCTTGGGCGCGTCGATGCTGAAGTTGTCAACAACTGCCAAACGACCGTCGCGCGCCAACTGCGACAGGATCGCAGCCATGCCAGCGCGGTACATCTTCTTGTTCACCTTTTGCGAGAAGTTCTCGTCAGGGCGATTCGGAAAGATGCGACCGCCCCCGCGCCACAAAGGCGACGAGGTCATGCCCGCGCGAGCGCGGCCAGTGCCTTTTTGGCGGAACGGCTTTTTGGTGCTGTGAGCCACCTCGCCGCGGTCTTTTTGAGCGCGGGTGCCTTGGCGTGCGTTGGCCTGGAAGGCCACGACGATCTGGTGCACAAGGGCTTCGTTGTAATCACGTGCGAACACTGTGTCGGGCGCGTCAACTTTCGACGTTGCCTGACCTTGTTCGTTCAGGAGCTCGAGCTGCATCACTGGGCTCCCTTCTTCAAGCGCGCCTTGATGGCTGGGCGAACGACGATGTGGCCGTTCTTCGAGCCAGGCACGGCGCCACGAACCAAGAGCAGTGAACGCGCTTCATCAACCCGCACGATGTCGAGGTTTTGGACGCTGACCGTCTCGTCGCCCATGTGACCCGTCATTTTCTTGCCGGGAAACACACGGCCAGGGTCCTGCGCCATGGAGATCGAGCCGGGCACGTTGTGTGAACGGCTGTTGCCGTGCGACGCACGCTGCGACTTGAAGTTGTGGCGCTTGATGGTGCCCGCAAAGCCCTTGCCGATGGAGCTGCCTTGCACGTCGACCTTTTGGCCAGCGGCAAACACGCTCACAGGCACCACGGCGCCCAAGGCATATTGCC
>JAYVRO010000065.1:0-8230 GCA_043776165.1 Rubrivivax sp.
GGCGGCTTGACTGCGTCCTAGACCGCTCGCGACTGGCGCAGCGTCTCCAACACCGGGCGGCGCAGCACTTCACGCAGGCCCCACCAACCAGCCAACAGCGCCAGCAGCGCACCACTGACCATGCCGACCAAAGGCACCCACGGCGATGGACTCCAGTTGAACTCAAACACGTAGCGTGCCAAAAGCCAACCCACGGCCATGGCGGCCAGGCTGGCCAACACACCGGCGAGTGCGCCCACGCCCAAGAGCTCCGTGCGCTGCACCTGTGCCAGCAAGCGGCCACTGGCACCGAGCGCTCGCATGATGGCGAATTCATGTGCGCGTGCTTCGCGCGTGGCGCTCACGGCCGCAAAGAGCACCACCAAACCCGCCACCAGTGTGAAGCCGAAGAGGAACTCCACCGCGCGAATGACTTGGTCGAGCACCTGCTGCACTTGCGCGATGCTGGCGGAGACATCGACATTGGTGATGTTGGGAAAGTCACGGCTGAGCTGGTTGTCAAAACCTTTGGTGAGCGGCGCTTTGAAGGCACTGATGTAGGTCAGCGGCAAATCGGGCAGGCTGCTGGCCGGGAAGACGACGTAGAAGTTCACGCGCATCGAACCCCAGTCCACCTTGCGCAAACTGGTCACACGTGCGCTTTTGGTCTGCCCCGCAATGTCAAAGCCAAGCTCGTCGCCCAACTTCAAACCCAGGCTCGTGGCCAAGCCATCTTCAACCGACAACCCATTGGCCTCATCGGCCCGCCAGACACCGGCAGTGAGCTCGTTATGCGCAGGCAAAGTGGTCGAGTGGCTGAGGTTGAATTCCCGCTCCACCGAGCGCCTGGCGCGTTCATCGGCAAAACTCTTGGGTGTGATGGCTTGGCCGTTGATGGCCACCAAACGGCCACGAATCATGGGGTACCAGTCGTACCGGGTCACGCCCGCCGCCGTGAGCGCCGCGCGGAAAGCCTCGCCTTGCTCAGGTTGAACGTTGATCACAAAACGGTTGGGTGCGTCCTTGGGTGTGGCCTGGCGCCAACTGCTGATGAGATCGGTGCGCAGCAGCACCAAGAGCACCAAAGCCAACAGGCCCACGGCCAATGCGGTGACTTGCAGCACCGCAAACGCCGGGCGCGCCGAGACCTGCCTTGTCGCCAGTACCAGCCAACGCGGCGCACGGCTATCGGGCACGGCGCGGCGCAGCAACAGCACGGCACACCAGGCCAGCAACGCAAACACCGCCACGGCAGCAGCAAAACCGCCGACCGCGATGGCCCCGAGTTTGGCGTCGGCGCTGGCCGCCATCAAGAGCGCCACAAAACCCGTCACGCCCGCCCCCAAGACCAAGAGTGACGAGGCTTTGAGCGAGCCCACGTCGCGCCGAATCACCCGCAGTGGCGGCACACGCGCCAGTTGCAACACGGGCGGCAAACCAAAGCCCAAGAGCAGGGTCATGCCGACACCCAAACCAAAAAGCGCGGGACGCACTCCCGGTGCTGGCAAGGCCGTTTGCACCAGGCCCGAGAGCAGCCACACAAACACGTTGTGCACCGCCCAGCCGACGAGCACGCCCACCACGCTGGCCAGCACACCCACAGCGGCAAACTCCGCCAGAAAGGCCAAGGCAATGCGCCGCTGCGACAAACCCAGCACGCGCAGCATGGCGCAGTCGTCCAGATGACGCTGGGCAAAGTCACGCGCAGCAATGCCCACGGCCACGGCCGCCAACAAGGCCGAGAGCAAGGCCACCAGGTTCAAAAACTTCTCGGCGCGATCCAGCGTTTGGCGCATCTCAGGGCGACCACTCTCCAATGAATCAACCCGCACACCGCGCAGCGGGACGGCCTTGATGCGCGCGTCTGCCCAGACCACAAATTCACGCACCGCGGCGTCTTTGCCATCGGGCGCGGCCACGGCCAGGCGGTAGTTCACGCGGCTGGCGGGTTGCACCAGGCCGGTGGCCGCCAGGTCGGCCTGGGCCAACATGACACGCGGCGCAAAACTCGTGAAGCCACCGCCCCGGTCGGGCTCGATGACGATGATCTTGTCGATCTTCAGGCTTGCATCACCGAGCAGCAAAGCGTCGCCCACGCGCAGTTGCAATGCATCGAGCAAGGGCTCGTCGACCCACACCATGCCCGGGCTTGGGGCGCCGCGCAAGGCCTGTACGGGCGCCTCTGGCGCGGCCTTGAGTTGGATCAAACCGCGCAGTGGGTAGCTCGGCGCCACGGCCTTCACGGCCACCAAGCGAGTGGCGCCGCCTTTGTCTTCGCCCGCACGCGCCATACTTGGGAACCCCGCGCTGGTAGCAGTGTTCAAACCCAACTCAGCCGCTTTCGCCAGCAGCTCGGGTGGTGTGGGTTGGTCGGAACCCACCACGGCGTCGCCGCCTAACAATTGACGTGCGTCGCGCGCCAAACCGGCCGACAACCGGTCAGCAAAGAAGCCAACGGCACACAGCGCTGCCACGGCCAGCACAACGGCCACAGCCAGCAAACGCAGCTCGCCTGCACGAAAGTCACGCAAGGTCTGGCGCCAGGCCAAGGCCACCACGGTGGGGGGCTTCAAAACAGAAGTGTTCATGGGTGCGACGGTAGCGCATGGTTATTGTCACCAGCGCGCTGCTCTTTCAAGCGCATCTACAAGCGCATCTACAAGCGCGTCAGTAAGCGCATCCGCAACCGCACAAGCAACCGCATTTCCAACTACCGCGAACGCTGCGTGCAAGTTATCTGAAGCCGGCCGCAGCGCCATGGTGGTGCAATGCAAGCCATGATCACATCCCTGCCCACGCTCTACATCTCGCATGGCTCACCCATGACGGCGCTGGAGCCGCGCGAGGCCGGCGCCTTCATGCAAGGCCTGGGCGTGGCCATCGACAAAACCTTTGGCCGCCCCAAAGCCATCCTGGCCATCTGCGCACACACCTTGGGCCGCCAGCCCTACTTGCTGGCCGCTGCGCAGCACCAGACGGTGTATGACTTTGGCGGCTTCCCGGACGCGCTGTACAGCCTGCAATACAACGCCCCCGGCGCACCGGAATTGGCCACGCGCGTGCAGTCGCTCATGGCGGCGGCTCAGCAGCCGGTCCATCGCGTTGAAGAAGGGGGTCTGGACCATGGCATCTGGACGCCCATGCGCTACATGTACCCGCAGGCCGACGTGCCCGTTTTGCCCCTGGCTTTTGTGCCCACATGGACACCACGGCAGCTGTTCGACTGGGGTCAGACCTTAGCGCCGCTGGCCGATGAAGGTGTGCTCATCATGGGCAGCGGCAGCATCACACACAACCTGCGGATGGTCTTTTCAGGCGTGCCGCCGGCGGTCGACGCGCCTGAGATCCCGCAAAGCGCGGCCTTCCGCCGCTGGGTACAAGAGCGCGCGCAAGCGGCTGACGTCAGCGCCCTGTGCGACTACCGCGCGCAAGCACCTTTTGCCGAGTTGATGCACCCTACTGACGAGCATTGGTTGCCCTGGTACCCAGCCCAAGGCGCGGCCAGTGCAGCAGGTGTGCTGCCAGCCCATCGTTTGCATGCCAGCCTGACGTTCGGCTGCCTGGCGATGGACAGTTATGCTTTTGGCGCGGGAGCCGAGCGGCTGGCGATGGCGCTGCGCTGACGGAAAGCAAGTCAGCAAGCAAGTTTGCAGACAAGCAAAGCCGCGAAATTAACTTTTCACATCACGGACGAACAAGATCATGATCCTGGGCCTGCGCACCGCTATCTACCCCGCCCCCGATTTGCAAGCCGCCAAACGCTGGTACAGCGAGTTGCTGGGCCGCGCACCCTACTTCGATCAACCTTTTTACGTCGGCTTTGAAGTGGGTGGGTTCGAGCTGGGCTTGTTGCCCGACGCCACACCCGCCACAGCGGGGCCGCAGCCGCTGTGGGGTGTGCTGGACGCCAACGCGGCGCATGCACGGCTCATCGCCTTGGGCGCAACGCCACTGGAAGCGGTTACCGAAGTCGGTGAAGGCATCAAGGTGGCAGCCGTGATCGACCCCTTTGGCAACCGCCTGGGAATCATCGAGAACCCGCTTTTTGACGCAGCCAAAGTGCGCTGAAGCAGGGCCCAGTGCGGCTTCATCGGCGCACCCGGATCAGCGCAGATCAGCCTGCGCTGGCCAGCATGGCGTCAAGCTGCTGGTGCCAGCCACGCTTTTCTTCAATCGACGCAAAACTGGCGTCAAAACTGTTGCGCGCCAATTGCGCCGCATGCGTCTGTGTGAGCTGCGGCAGCGCTGCAAAAGTCTCGACAAAGTTCTGGTTGATGTAACCACCAAAGTAGGCCGGGTCATCGCTGTTGAGCGTCACACACAGGCCGGCCTGCAACAGCGCGGGCAGGTTGTGCTGGGCCAGGGTCTTGAAAACACACAGTTTGACGTTAGACAGTGGGCACACCGTGAGCGGCATGTGCTCGCGTGCCAGCCGCGCCACGAGTGCGGGGTCTTCCAGGCAACGCACGCCGTGGTCGATGCGCTGTACTTTCAGCACGTCCAGCGCGCTATGAATATAGGCCGCAGGCCCTTCTTCACCAGCATGCGCCACCACATGCAGACCGCGCGCGCGCGCCTGGGCAAACACCCGCGCAAATTTTTCTGGTGGATGGCCTTTTTCTGAGCTGTCCAGCCCCACACCAATGAAGTGTTCGCGGTAGGGCAGCGCGGCTTGCAGCGTGGCCAGTGCCGCGTCTTCACTCAAGTGGCGCAAGAAGCACAGGATGAGCGCGGCGCTGATGCCCAGCTGCTGTTGCGCCTGGTCGCAAGCGCGCTTGAGGCCCGCGATGACTGCGCCCATGGGCACACCCCGCTCAGTGTGCGTTTGTGGGTCAAAAAAGAGCTCTGCGCGCACCACGTTGTCAGCCGCGGCGCGCTCAAAGTAAGCCCAGGCCATGTCGAAAAAGTCCTGCTCGCGCAAGAGCACGCTGGCCCCGGCGTAGTAGATGTCCAAGAAGCTTTGCAAGTCGCTGAAGTCGTAGGCCGCACGCAAGGCCTCGACACTGGCGTAGGGCAACGCCACGCCGTTGCGCCCGGCCAGCGCAAAGATAAGTTCGGGCTCGAGCGAGCCCTCGATGTGGATGTGCAACTCGGCCTTGGGCATGGCGCGCAAGAAGGCCTCAAGCGTGCTGCCGGTGGATGGGTTTTTTGAAGGGCTGGGGCTCATGGCTTGGCCTTGTCAGTGTCTAGACACTCGGTGAAGGCGGCAATGTAGCTGGGCTTTTTTGTGGTGACGGTTCAAGCACCCACCCAATTGCGCCGATATAGCGGATGCACCGCCAGGGATTTGTCACCCAGCACGTGCAAGTCGTTGAAAAAGGGAGCCCGTTGTGCCGTCATTGAAAAACATTCGCGTGTCACGGAAGTTGGTTTTTTTGGGTGGCCTGTCGGTGGTCTTGGTTCTGGGGTTGGCCGCAGCAATCATCAAGCCGCGACTAGATAGCGCAAACGCAGCCACCATCGAGTCCAGCGGCTTGGTGCCAGCAGCCGCGCTGACGCAATGGATGCGCCTGACACAAGAACATCGGGGCATGTCGGCTGCGCAGTTGGGCGGTGACGAAACATTCAAGTCCCTGCGCGAAGCCAAACAGGCCGAGGTGCAAGCGGCCATGCAAACCGCGATGACCGCGCTGGCCGCCGTCGGCGTCAAAAAAGGCAGCGAGGGCCTGGCGGCTGAATGGCAGACCTTGGCTCAGGCGGTTGATATCAAGTCCATTGCAGCGGCCGAGAGTTTCGTTCGCCACAGCAAACTGGTGCGGCAGCTGCAGGTGTTGCTGGATGAAACCATCAGCGCCACCACGCTGGCACTCGACCCCGACGAAAACACCTACTTTCTGATTCAAAGCACCCTGAAAGATTTGCCGCAAAGTACCGAAGCGTTGGCGCGACTGCGCGGACGCGGTGCCGCCATGCTGGCCCTGGGCAAAGTGAGTGCCGCCGACGCAGAGTGGTTGGCCTTGATCATGGAGACGGCGACAGCGCAGTTTGCGTTGGTCAACACGCATTTGGCTCGCGCGACCGCAGCGGACCCGACCATGGCCAAGGCGCTGCAAGCGGCCCACAACGGCGCCCAAAGCGCGCTGTCAGATGCTCTGCGCTTGGCTCAGGAAAAGCTGGTCGTGGGTGATGTCGACAAGGCCGACGTCGGCGTCTACTTTGGCAAGATGACCCAGGCAATACAAGCGCAGTACGCGCTGTCGAACGCAGCCTTCGGCGTCTTGAAAGCAGCGCTCCATGAACGCACTGCGGCCGCCCAGCGGCAAGTCGTGCTGGCCCTGGTGTTGTGTGGCCTGGCGTGTGCGGCAAGTCTGGCGCTGATGGTGTCGATGACGCGCTCCATCACACGCAATTCTGCCGAGGCCCTGGCAGCCGCACAAACGCTGGCGCGCGGCGACTTTTCACAACCCATCCTGGCCCAGAGTGATGATGAGTTCGGCAGCATCGTGGCGGCCATGGAAAACGTTCGCGCGAGCATGGCCCGCGCCGTGGGCGATGTGCGCGCCAGCGTCGACTCGTTGGCCACGGCAAGCCAACAGATTGCACAAGGCAACATGGACTTGTCGCAGCGCACAGAGCAGCAGGCCAGCGCGCTGCAACAAACAGCGTCCTCGATGGAACAACTCACCAGCACCGTGGGTCAAAGCAGCGACAGTGCGCAGCAAGCCAATCAGTTGGCCGCCGCCGCCAGCGAAGCCGCCACCCGCGGCGGCCGTGTGGTGGGCCAAGTGGTGAGCACCATGCAAGACATCGCGGTGTCGAGCAAACGCATCGGCGAGATCATTGGCGTGATCGACGGCATTGCGTTTCAAACCAACATCCTGGCGTTGAACGCCGCAGTAGAAGCCGCCCGCGCTGGCGAACAAGGCCGTGGTTTTGCCGTGGTGGCCACAGAGGTGCGCAGCCTGGCGCAACGCAGCGCGCAGGCCGCCAAAGAGATCAAGGTGATGATTTCCAGTTCGGTGGAAAAAGTTGAAACCGGCACACGCTTGGCTGACGACGCGGGCGCGTCCATCACCGACATCGTGAACCAGGTGCGCCGCGTGACCGACCTCATTGGCGAGATCAGCGCCGCCGCCATCGAACAAACCAGTGGCCTGGGGCTGGTGAACCAGTCGGTGGCCGAAATGGACCAGATGACGCAACAAAACGCCTCGCTGGTAGAAGAAAGTGCGGCTGCATCGGCCAGCTTGCGCGAACAGGCGGAGCGCCTGTCACAAGCCATGAGCGCGTTTCAGCTGGCGCCACATTGACACGCCTTGCACCAACAAAAACAGGGACCGCGAGGTCCCTGTCTTATTTGAAACGTTAACGCCGTGTGCTTCTTGCGTGCTGCTTGTTCACTTCTTGTCCGAGGGCACCTTGCCTTCAACACCCTTGACGTAGAAGCTGATGCCGCTCATGAATTTGTCATCGGCGGCTTCGTCTTTCTTCAGCACTTCTTTGCCGTCCTGGCCCAGGATGGGACCCTTCCAGACGGCGAAACTGCCGTCCTTCAGGCCGGCCTTCACTTTGTCGATGGCGGCCTTGGTCTCGGCAGGCACTTTGTCGCTGATGGAGACAAGGTCGATGGCGCCCTCTTTCACGCCCCACCAGGTGTGGCCGCCGCCCTTCCACTTGCCGTCCAGCGCGTCACGCGTGGCCTGGATGTAGTAGGGCGCCCAGTTAATGATGGCTGACGCCAAGTGCGCCTCGGGCGCATAGGCGGTCATGTCGGAGTCCCAACCGAACGCGAGCTTCTTGTTCTTGGCTGCGGTTTGCAAAACAGCCGACGAGTCAGTGTTCTGGAAGAGCACATCAGCGCCGCCATTGATCAAGCTCTGCGCGGCCTCGGTTTCTTTGGGTGGGTTGAACCACTCGTTGACCCAAACGACCTTGGTCTTGATCTTCGGGTTGACACTTTGCGCGCCCAGCGTGAAGGAGTTGATGTTGCGAATCACTTCGGGGATGGGGATGGACCCGACCACACCCAAGGTATTGCTCTTGGTCATCTTGCCCGCAATGACACCGGCCATGTACGCACCTTCGTAGGTGCGGCTGTCATAGGTGCGCTGGTTGTCAGCCTGCTTGTAGCCGGTGGCATGTTCGAACATCACACCTTTGCTGTCAGCGGCCACTTTGAGCATGGGCTCCATGTAGCCGAAGGTGGTGCCGAAAATCAACTTGTTGCCCTGGCCCACCATGTCGCGAAAAACGCGCTCGGCGTCAGCCGCTTCAGGCACTTTTTCGACAAAGCTGGTCACCACCTTGTCGC
>JAYVRO010000066.1:0-2503 GCA_043776165.1 Rubrivivax sp.
GTGGTGGCAGCGCATGGCAGTGACGACACCGGCGAGCTCTTTGGCATCACCGAGCTGTGCGGCGAATTTGGCATCACGCTGCGCAGCATTCGCTTTTACGAAGACAAGGGCTTGCTCAGCCCCCGGCGCGTGAACGGCGCGCGGGTGTACACCCGGCGTGACCGCGCACGGCTGGCACTGATCCTGCGGTCCAAGGCCATCGGCGCGCCGCTGGCCGAGATCAAACACTTTTTGGATTTGTACGGCACGCATGGTGAAGGCCGCGCGCAGCAGCTGAAGTTTGTGCTCGAGCGCACCGACAAAAACATCGCGGCGCTGGAGCTCAAACGCCAGCACATCGACGCCACGCTGGCTGAACTGCGCGTCATCAACAACAACGTGCGCAAGCAAATTGACAGTCGCTGACAAGCACTCTACTTTTTGAAAGCTAACCCATGACATTGGCCAATTTCCCATCGGCGTGGATGGACGACGAACACCGCGCTTTGCAAGACTCCACGCGGCGCTACATCAATGACAAATGGGTGCCCGAAGCGGTGGCCTGGCGCGCTGCAGGCATCGTGCCCAAAGCCGCTTGGCGAGAGGCGGCCGCCAATGGTTTGCTGTGCATGGCCATGCCCGTTGAATACGGCGGCAGTGGGGGTAACTTTGCACATGACGCGGTGGTGATCATGGAAACCGCGTTTGCCAACATCGGTGGTTGGGGCGGCGGTTTGCACTCCGCCATCGTGGCGCCCTACATCCTGAATTGCGGCACCGACGAGCAAAAGCAGCGCTGGTTGCCCAAGATGGCCACGGCCGAGTTCATCACCGCCATTGCCATGACCGAGCCCGGTGCAGGCAGCGACTTGCAAGGCATACGCACCTTTGCACAGCGCGACGGCGACGAATACGTCATCAACGGCGCCAAGACCTTCATCACCAATGGGCAAAACGCCAACCTCATCATCGTGGTGTGCAAAACACAGCGCGATGCGGGGGCCAAGGGGGTGTCACTCATCCTGGTTGAAACCGACAACGCACCGGGTTTCAGGCGCGGTCGCAAGCTCGACAAGATGGGGCAAAAAGCGCAGGACACCTCAGAGCTATTTTTTGACGATGTGCGCGTGCCCGTCAGCAACCTGTTGGGCCAGGCCGAGGGCAAAGGGTTCTTTCAGTTGATGGAGCAATTGCCTCAAGAGAGGCTCATCATCGCTTTGCAAGGTGTGGGCGCCATGCAACGCGCGCTGCAAGAGACATTGGCCTACGTGAAGCAGCGCAAGGCCTTTGGCAAGACGATTTGGGACTTTCAAAACACCAAGTTCAAACTGGCCGAAGTGCAGGCCACGGTGCTGGCCGCCACGGCCTTTGTTGACGCCTGCATGCTGGCGCATTTGAAGGGCGAACTTGACGCTCCACGCGCGGCTTTGGCCAAGGCCTGGGTAAGTGAGCAGCAAGGCAAAGTGATGGACGAATGCCTGCAGCTCTTTGGGGGTTACGGCTACATGAACGAGTACCCCATTGCCGAGTTGTACGTGGACGCCCGCGTGCAGCGCATCTACGGCGGCGCGAACGAGATCATGAAAGAACTGGCTGCGCGCTACATGTGATTCCCCGCCCTGAAGAAGGACCCGACATGCTCAAGTATTCCGACCCCCACACCCCGTTGCCCGCACTGTTGGCACAACTGCACACGGACGGTTATTTCATCATCCCGTCGCTGTTGCCAGCAGCGCAAGTGCAAGACATCCGTGAAGCGCTGGCGCCGCATTTGCAGGGCCAGCTTCCGGGGCGCAACGACTTTGAAGGGTTCGAGAGCGAGCGTGTTTACGCGCTCTTGGCCAAAAGCCAAGTGTTTGCCGATTTGGCCATGCACCCACTGGTGCTGGACGTTTGCGAGGACGTTCTCGGCCCGAACTTCATGCTCTCGGCGTGCTTGGCCATCAACACCCACCCGGGTGAGACCGTGCAGCCCATGCACTACGACGACAGTTTTTATCGCATACCGCGCCCGCGCCCAGCCTATGGCATCAGCACCTTTTGGACCATCGACGCCTTCACGCCCGAGAACGGCCCCACCGAGATCATCCCGGGCAGCCACCTGTGGGGCGACGAAGTGCCGGTGGGCAAAAACTTGCACGAGGTTTTTGAGAGCGGTTATGCCAAGCCCGAGCAAGACCCTGAAGGGCTGGTGAAAGTCCTGATGCCCGCAGGTTCTTTGATGGTGACCATGGGCACACTGTGGCACCGCGGCGGCGCCAACAAGAGTCAACGTTCGAGGTTACTCATCACGCCGCAGTACTGTGTGGCCTGGGGCCGACAGATGGAAAGCATGCTGCTGAGCGTGCCACCCGAGGTGGTGGCGGGTTATTCGCCGCGTGTGCAAGAACTGCTGGGCTACAGCATCCACCCGCCATTCATGGGGCACGCCAATGGCGTGCATCCGGCCAAAACGCTGCCGGTGATGCAAGGCCTTTGACCTTTTGCTGGCACAAGGCGCATAATCTTGATATGGACTATTCTT
>JAYVRO010000067.1:0-2490 GCA_043776165.1 Rubrivivax sp.
GCCGGTTTGCATTTAGGCGGCGTCATCCTGCGCGAGAACAGTGCCGAGGACGTTGCGCGAGGTGCCAAGCCCATGGAGGTGGATGGTTTGGCCAAACCAATGGCCGCACGCACGATGTCGCTGGCCCAGGGCGGGCAGACGCTGATGACCGCTGACGCGCGTCGGGCCATGACCGAAGACGGCCCGCAATGCCACTCGCATGGGCATTGGATTTTGAAAGGCATTCACGAGCCGGTTGAGCTGTTCGAAATCGCCTTGAATGAGCAAATACCGGTGTCGCCGGCTGACGGTGACAAGGGCTACCGCGTGGTGCAGGTCGCGGATCGATGGGTGCCCGTGCGGCAGGTGCCCAACAACCTGCCGCAACAAAGCACGTCGTTCCTCGGGCGCGAGAAAGAAATCGCCGACATCAAACTGGCCTTGACGCGTTCGCGCCTGGTGACGCTCTTGGGCATGGGCGGGCTCGGCAAGACGCGTCTGTCATTGCAAGTTGCCGCCGAATTGAGGCACGAGTTCCCCGACGGCGTTTGGTTTCTCGATCTGGCTCCGCTGCGCGACGCATCGCTGGTGATCAGCGAAGCCGCCCAGGCCATGGGCTTGCGTGAAGAGCCCGGACGGCCTTTGATGCAAACCTTGTGTTCGCACCTCAAAGGGCAGCGCGCCTTGTTGGTCGTGGACAACTGCGAGCACCTCGTTCATGCCTGCGCGGAACTGGCCGCTGAGCTTTTGCGTGCAGCCCCCCAGCTGCGCTTGTTGACCTCCAGTCGCGAGGCCCTGCGTGTGCCTGGCGAACAGGCCTACGCCGTACTTCCACTGCCAGTGCCCAAGACCACCGATAGTCTCGAGGCGCTGAAGCGATCCACTGCCGTTCGTCTTTTCATTGAGCGCGCGCAACAGCACAAGTCTGGATTTACCGTGCTTGAGCGAGACGCGCCTGCGCTGGCCGAACTCGTGGGCCGCTTGGAGGGCATTCCACTGGCGTTGGAGTTGGCGGCAGCGCGTGTGCGCCAGCTCAGCGTGGCCGACATCAACAAGCGCTTGAAAGATCGTTACAAGTTGTTGACCGGCGGGGGGCGCGTTGCCCTGGAACGTCAACAGACTTTGCGCGCCTTGGTCGATTGGTCTTACGACATGTTGCCCGCCACCGAGCAGGTGTTGCTGCAACGGCTGGCGGTGTTTGCCGGTGGCTTTGATCTCGCTGGCGTCGAAGCCGTGTGTGGCATCGAACCGTTGGATAGCTTGGACGTGCTCGACACGCTGGGTTTTTTGGTCGAAAAGTCACTTGTCATGGTCGACGAATCTGATGACACAACGCGCTACAAGATGTTGGAGACGATTCGCGAATATGCACGCGAGAAGTTGGAGAAGTCAGGCGATATGTCCAACATGTCGGCCAGACACTGCGAACATTTTTTCGCCTTCGCCAAGGACGTCAAGCGCGGTCTGATGGGCCCGGAACAGGCGGATTGGATCTGGCGCGCTGAGGCCGATCACGACAATCTTCGTGGCGCCATGTCGGTGGCTTTATCGGGCACAGTCGACCCGTTCATTGCTGTCAAGCTGGCAGTGGCGCTGCAAGGGTTTTGGATATTGCGCGGCTACTCGACCGAGGGGCGCAATTTGGTCCTCGCTGCCATGGAGCTGCCCGCCATTCAGACCTCGGACCAGGCGCAGGCGCACGCCCTTTATGTCGGGGCCGCCCTGGCCGAAAGTCAGAGTGATTTTGAAGATGCCATGATCATGCTCGATGCCTGCCTGGATCTGCGTCGTCGACGCGGCGAACCCCAGGACATCGCAGCCACCTTGTCGACGTTGACAATGGCGCGGTTGCCATTGGGTGAGATCGATTTGGCGCGCGAGGGCGAGCTTGAAGCCCTGGTCCTGTTTCGCCAGCAGCGCAACAAGATTGGCGAGGCCATCGGTCTCTTGCATCTGGGGTTGATCAACCTGTATGCCGACGACGCTGCAGCCGCCAAGCAGGTTTTGCTCGAAGGCTTGGCATTGGCAAAAACGATAAAGCATCAAGAAGTTGTGGGTGAGTGCGAGTTGCTGCTGGGGCAGATCGACTTTGCTGTGGACAACCAAGTTCACGCCTGTCAGCGGTTCGCGCGCTCGCTCACTGTGTGTCGTGATGCAGGAGACCGGCGTGGCGAAGCACATGCGTTGCGGTGGCTTGGGCGAACCGATTTGAAGGCCAAGGATCACGTGACCGCCAAACGCCGATTGGGCGAAGCCTTGAGCGCCTTCCGAGCATTTGAGATGCGCGCGGAGGTACTGGTCTGCCTGGAAGACCATGCCGTGCTGGCGCTCGCCCATGGCTCGACAAATTTGGCCACCGGGCTGGCCTCAAGTGCTGCCCAATCACGCCGGAGATTGGGCCTTGCAGAGGCCCCCCAGGAACGCCGGTACACCGCTGCATTGGTGGCGGCGCTGCGCTCGAGTTCAGGGGCTGAGGAGTTTCAAAGGGCCTGGGAAGACGGCCAGCACTGG
>JAYVRO010000068.1:0-8151 GCA_043776165.1 Rubrivivax sp.
GCCATCACACGCCCTTCCACCATCACCAAGATGCGGTGGCACAGGTCCATCACAAAGTCCATGTTGTGTTCGATGACAACAAAACTCCCACCCCGTTCAGACGTGGCGCGCTTGGCGTTCAGATCTTTGAGCAAAGTGCTGATGCCACCCACCAAACTCGGATTCACGCCCGCGCAAGGCTCGTCGAGCAAGACCAGCGCGGGCTCGCTCATGAAGGCCATGGCGATGTCCACCAACTTTTGTTGGCCGTAGCTCAGTTCACCGGCCTTTTTGTCGGCCACATGGCGAATGCGGAACTGGTCAATCAACGCGTCAGCCTTGTCGCCCAGGCCCGAATCAGTGGGCGAAAACATGCGCCTGGCCAAGTTGCCTTGGTGTTCTTGCGCGGCCACGATGAGGTTGTCTCGCACCGTCATCTTGCCAAACACCTGCAAGGTCTGGAAGGTGCGGCCCACACCCAGGCGGCTGAGCTGCAGGGGGCTTTTGCCGGTGATGTTTTGGCCGTTCAGCTCGATGCTGCCTGCGTCGGGCGTGATCTGCCCCAGCACGCTGTTGAACATCGTCGTCTTACCTGAACCATTGGGGCCGATGACACCAAAGATCTCACCTGGCAAAACTTCAAACGACACACCCGCCACGGCTTGAATCGCGCCGTAGGCTTTTTTGAGGTCGGTGACCTTGAGCACCGGCGCGGTCACGTTGCCTCGCCAATCTGCGCCGCCGCTGCAGCACGCGCCGCAGAAGCTTCACGCGCTTGGCGGCGCGCACGCAAGCGCTCGGGGATGCTCAGCAAACCGTCGGGCAACCACAGCATGAGCAGCACCACGGCCACGCCAAATACAAAGAGGTACCAGGCCTGCGCAAAACGCAACCACTCGGGCAAGAGCACGCCCACAGCCGAGCCCAGCAGCGGCCCCAAGAAATACCCGGGCCCACCCACCACCACCATGAGGTACATCATGATGGACGCGCCGACACCAAAAGGTGCGGGCTCGATGAACTGCACGAGGCTTGCGAAGAGCGCACCAGCCACACCGGCGTACACCGCACCGATCGCAAATGACAGCAGCGTGTAGGCCTGCACATCCACACCCAAACTCTCGGCGCGAATGGGGTTGTCGCGCAGCGCCGTGAAGGCCTTGCCCCAGGGTGAGGCAAGCAAGCGCCAGAGCAAGAAGCCCAGCACCGAGGCGACGGCAAAAACGAAGTAGTAATAGGCCAGCGCGCCGTCCAGACTCAGGCCAAAGACCTCGGGCCGCGCGATGTTGTTGATGCCAAAAGTGCCGCCAGTGAGCCACTCTTCATTGCGCATCACCAACCACACCGCCGTGTTGAAACCCAAAGTGGCAAACGCGAGGTAAATGGTCTGCACACGCAGCGCAGGGAATCCCACCGCGATACCTGTGAAAAAGCAGATCAGCATGGCCGCAGGCAAACCCCACCAGAAACTGACGCCGGCCTTCAACAAAATGGCCACGGTGTACGCGCCGATGCCAAAAAAGGCCGCGTGACCGAGTGACTTTTGCCCCGCGTATCCCACCGTCAAATTGAGGCCCATGGTGGCGATGACAAACACCAGCCAGTAGGTGAAAAGGTAGATGCCATAGTTCTTCAGCAACGCGGGTGTGACGAGTAAAAAGACGAGGACGGCGAGCGCGCCGATGAGTGGAAGTTTTTTCATGGTCTGCTCACACCTTGCGCTCGACCTTCTTGCCGAGCAGCCCCTGCGGCTTGAACAAGATCACCAGCATGAAGAGCACCAGCGCCACCGCGTCTTTGTAGGCCGGCGAGATGTAGGCTGCGGCCAGGTTCTCGGCCACGCCCACGATGACCCCACCCAGCAGCGCACCGCGGCTGTTGTTGAAGCCACCGATGATGGCCGCGAAGAAGGCCTTGTTGCCCAGCGACTCGCCCATGTCGAACTTGGCCAGATAGGTGGGCGTGACGAGCAGCGCCGCAGCGCAAGCCAGCAGCGCGTTGATGGCAAACGTGTAAAAGATCATGCGCGGCACGTTGATGCCCAGCACGGTAGCGCTCTCGGTGTTTTGCGCCACGGCCTGCATGGCGCGGCCCGTCACCGTCTTGGCCAAAAAGGCTTGTGTTGCCAACACCAATGCCAAGGCAAAAACCAGGGTGCCGATGTCGGCCAATGTCACTGTCACGCCTGCGATGTTGAAGAGCTTGTCGGCAAAGATGCTGTTGAAGGCATGCGCTTCGGCGCTGTACCCGGCGCGCACACCGTTGCGTGCAGCGATGGCCAAACCAATGGTGGCCACCACGATGGGCATCATGCCGAAGCGAAAAAGTGGGTCCACCACACCGCGCTTGAAGCCCCATCCCAACACCCCAACCGCCACCACGCAGGTGCAGGCAAAGGCGAGCCACAACGGCGCGCCAAAAGCCGCAAAGCCCAGCATGGCGAATGCGGGCAGCATCACAAACTCGCCCTGCGCAAAGTTGATGGTGCCGCTGGCCTGCCACAGCAAAGTGAAGCCCAGTGCCGCCAGGGCGTAAATGCTGCCCGTGGCCAAGCCGGAGATGAAAAGCTGCAGGAAGTCTGTCACCTCAAACTTTGCCTTGGCAAAAAGTGCGCTGGCCGCAGGTCACTTCTTGCCCAGCGCTGGCAGCACTTCACGCACCAATTGTTTGCCGTCTTTCACTTCCACGATGAAGCTTTCGCGGTCGATGTCGCCGTTGTTGTCCAGGCTCACGTCAAGGATCACACCCGGCTCTTTGCTGGCCTTGACGTTCAAGCCGTGCAGCGCGGTGGTCATGGCTTTGCGGTCAATCTTCCCGGCCTTCTCGATGGCGGCTTTCATCAGGTAGACGCCGGTGTAGCCCTTGATGCCGTTGTGGTCAGAGATGTAGTTGTAGGACTGATAAAACTTGGCCTTGAACTTGAGCATCAAGGGGTTCGGCGCGTCCACCGTCAAGCCCACGTGGGCCACCGCGCCGTTGGCCGCGTCACCGGCCAGTTCAATGACTTTTTGGCCGGTGAGAGTGGTCTCACCCACGATGGGCTTGTTGAAGCCCTGCTTGCGCAATTCGCGCAGCGCACGTGCGCTTTCTTCTTCGTTGGTGTAGACAAACAGTGCGTCGGCGTTGGCTTGTTTGGCCTTCAGCACGGGGGCTGAAAAGTCGACCTGCCCCGAGTCGGTAGAAATGTCAGCCACGACCTTGGCGCCAGCATCGGCCAAGGCCTTTGTGATGGCGTCGCGCCCACCTTTGCCGAAGTCGTTGTTGACGTAAATCACGGCGACGGTCTTGGCCTTCAAATTGCCGGCCAAA
Source organism: Rubrivivax sp. (assembly GCA_043776165.1). Taxonomy (GTDB): domain Bacteria; phylum Pseudomonadota; class Gammaproteobacteria; order Burkholderiales; family Burkholderiaceae_C; genus Rubrivivax. Next base: position 3,289 of record JAYVRO010000068.1, read on the forward strand.
TAACGTGCCACCTTGGGCATGGCCGTGTCTTGCGTGAAGCTGGTGCGAAAGATGTACGGGTTGCCTTGTTTGGTGATGGCGGCGGCTTCACCGCCGGTGAAGTTGGGCACTTCAGCGCGTTTGGTCTCGGCCATGCTGACCATGATCGAGCCAGAAAACACCGGGCCAAAAACCGCGAAAACGCCGTCGTCAATGGCCTTGGTGGCCAAGCCCTTGGCTACGCCGGGGTTGGTTTGTGTGTCGGAAATGCTGTGTTCGATCTTCTTGCCCAAGATGCCACCAGCGGCATTGATCTCCTTCACGGCCATTTCTACGCCGTTTTTGAAGTTGGTGCCTGCTGAAGCCCCGGCACCCGAGAGCTCATACAAGCCCGCGATCTTTATTTGCGCCGACGCGGGGGCGGCGAACACCAAAGCGCAAGCGCTGGTGGCGAGTGAGAGGGCGAGTGTTTTCATGGTGACTGGGGGCCAGTGAGGCCGTGATGGTTGTTTCAAAAACGTTGCGCAGGTGTGCCTTGGGGGCCGGTTCAACTGCAGCCGGGAACGATAGGGAACTCGCCACCGCAGGGCAATGGTTTTGATGCCCAAGCGCTAGGCAAGCGCGCGATAATCGCCCACATCGCGCGCTCATCGTCCACACCGAGGGTTAGTCAGGATGACCGATAAACAGCCTCCACCAAAACAAGCGGCACCCACCATCAACAGCAAGGACTTGATCGAAGGCCTGGGCAAAGGCCTGCGCGTGATCGAAGCCTTTGACGACGACCACCCGCGATTGACCGCCAGCAAAACCGCCGCGCGCGCCGACATCACACGCACCGCGGCACGGCGCCACTTGCTGAGCTTGGTGCACTTTGGCTACGCCGCCACCGACGGCAAACAGTTCTGGCTCGCGCCGCGTGTGCTGCGACTAGGGCAAAGTTATTTGGGCGCCGCGCGCTTGCCGCGAATGGTGCAGCCCTTCATTCAGCGTGTGTCGATCGACAGCGGCGAGACCGTGAACGTCAGCGTGCTCGATGGCCACGAGGTGGTGTACCTCGCGCGCAGCAGCGCGCCGCGTTGGGTGTCGATTGGCTACCAAGTGGGCACACGCGTGCCAGCGCATGTCGTGACACCCGGCGTGGTGATGGTGTCGCAACTGGACAGCGTGGCGCTGGAGCGTTGGATCGCCGAGCACGAGTTCGTCAGCTTCACAACCAAAACGGTGACGAACCTGCGGCAATTTCGCAGCCAATTGCAGCAGGCGCGCGACCAAGACTACTGGACCACAGAACACCAACTCGACCCCGGCCTGCGTGGCATATCAGTCGCCCTGAAAGACCGTCGCGGCCAGTGCAAAGCCGCCATGGGCATGACCGTGCCCGATACGCGATACAGCAACGAGCAGATGGTGCAACAGTTGTTGCCACTGTTGCGTGACGCGGCGCAAACGCTGCGGGTGATGTTGTGAACAAACGGATGCGCTGAACAGCGCTCCCGGGAGTGACTAACTTTTCAGGTGACGCGGTGATCAGCATCACTGTTTTCTGCACTCCCTAGAAGTGCCCGCGCAAAAAATCCTGTGCTTCGCTCGACAAACCAACGATCTTGTTCGTGGCTTGCCGATAAAACTTGAAGTTGAGCTCTGTCTCAGGCCGGCCATCGTTCCAGTTCAAGAAGGCCTTCAGCTCAGCTCGGCCCAGGCGCCGCCGGGCCATCGCTGTGCGTTCAACCTGGACGCTGACGCGCGGCGTTTGACGGTCGATGCCGGGCTTTCTTGGTTCGCCTTTGGTCGCAGTCACCAAGCCACGCGCCACGAGGCCCGAGCCGCCTTCGTTCTCGCTTGCAAAGACAAAAATCTCATCACCCGCGCTGATGCGCTTGCCGCCGTACATGGTCTTTTGCGCCAAAAAGCGCCATGACTTGGCGTTCGGGTCGATCACTTCGGTTTTGATGGCGAACATTTGTTTGCGGCTTTTGCTGGGCTGTTTCAGTTCCGGAACATTTCAAGTTACCCGGTAAACATCCAAACAAACCTGCTTGGCCCGGCGTGCGCCTACGGCGATGGCCATGACCTTGTTCAAATGCAGCCATGCCGGTGCGCCGGTTTGAAAACGCATCAGCGTGCGAAAAAAATAGGCACTGGGGTCCACTTCGTCGCCGCGCAGCAAGCGCGCCAGCACATCTGCGGGGCCATGGCGCATGCCGCTGCTGGTCACCTCGATCAAACCGCCGTCGGGTGTGCGGATGACGTAATGCGCTTCGATGTCGAGCACGCCATCAACGCGGCTGATTTGCCAATCCACGCCGCCGTCCAAGATCACGCCGCACAGCTCTGCGCCTTGCACTGTGCCACCGCGCAATGGCACAAAACGCCGTTCGCCATAGGGCGCTGGGCCCAGGCTGGTGACGGCGTCGACGTCACAGCGCACTTGCGCCATGGGCACCAATTGGGGTGGCGAGGGCAGATCAAGTGACAGTGTAGGCATGGCAAAGTGCGACCGATTGGCTGCGTTTGGGTGGGTTCGGGGCTTGTGGTCAGGGCTTGCCCGGGCGAATGCTAAGCTGGTGTCCAAGGGTGCATACAAGGCCTCACCCCTGGCCTGCACCGGGGTCAATCCGCCGCACTCCAAAGGTCATCACATGAAACTGTATTTTTCGCCTTTCTCGCCCTACGTTCGCAAGTGCCTCGTCACCGCCCATGAAGTGGGTTTGGCAGATCGCATCACCTTGTTGCCAAGCAGCGTGCACCCGGTGCAGCGCGACGCCGTGGTGATTGCCAGCAACCCACTGGGCAAGGTGCCCACGCTCATCACCGACGACGGCCAAGCGCTTTACGACAGTCGTGTGATTTGCGAATACATCAACCACCTCGGTGGTGGCCAACTCTTCCCCGCCCCCGGGCCGGCACGTTGGTTGGCCCTGACATTGCAGTCGCTGGCCGACGGCATGCTGGACGCCGCTTTGCTGGTGCGCTACGAAGGCAACGCTCGGCCCGAGGCGCTGCGCTGGGACGAGTGGACGAATGGCCAGATGGACAAGATCAGCACTGCCATGGCGACATTGGAAGCATCGAGCGACATGCGCCACCAAAGTGCGGACATCGGCACACTGAGCCTGGGTTGCACGCTGTGGTACTTGGACGTTCGCTTTGCCGACCTGGGTTGGCGCGCGCGCTTTCCCCAGCTCGCGGCCTGGGCGGCAGAGTTTGGCCAGCGCGCGTCGAGCAAGGCGGTGTGGTCGTTGTAGGCCGCGTTGTAGGCCGCGTCGTAGGCCACGTTGTAGGCGGTCGCTGTAGGCATCGGCGCTACGGTGCCCTGAATGGCGGCGCAGATTTGGCCACTCGGGGTTTGACACCGCGCTGCACCAGCGCTTCACGCAGCAGATATTCCACCTGTGCGTTGGCGCTGCGCAGTTCTTGCGCGGCCAAACGCTCGATCTCGGCCCACAGGGCCGGGTCCACGCGCAGCACATAGTGTTTTTTATCGGGACTGGCCACGGCTTCTAACGTTTGATTTGAGCTATTTTTTGGGCGGCTCGGTTTGATCTGAGCGCCAGCACCTTCAGTTGTACAGGGTGCCCGCGTTGATGATGGGCTGGGTCTCCTTGTCGGAACACAACACCACGAGCAAGTTGCTCACCATGGCGGCTTTGCGCTCGTCGTCCAGCACCACGATCTCGCGCTCTGACAAGCCCTTGAGCGCTTCTTCGACCATGCTCACGGCGCCTTGCACGATCTTTTTGCGTGCACTGATGATGGCTTCGGCCTGCTGGCGACGCAGCATGACTTGCGCAATCTCGGGCGCGTAGGCCAGGTGGCTGAGCTTGGCGTCTTGCACCTCGACGCCGGCGGCGTCAACACGTTGTTGCAGCTCGTGGCGCAGCGCCACCGACACCTCGTCCATGCCCCCGCGCAACGTGTGCTCACCGTCGGTCAAGTCTTCGCCGTCGTCGTAGGCATACATGGACGCGAGGTGGCGGATAGCGGCTTCGGCCTGCACCGTCACGTAGCGCTCAAAATCACTCACGTCAAACGTTGCTTGGGCGGTGTCACGCACACACCAGACGACGACGGCGCCAATTTCCACCGGGTTGCCGCGCTTGTCATTGACCTTCAGCGTTTGGGCATTCAGGTTGCGCGAACGAAGCGAGATTTTTTGCTTGCCGCAAAACGGGTTGGCCCAACGCAGCCCGGCTTGACGATCCGTGCCCACATAGGCGCCAAAGAGCGTGAGGTTGGCGGCTTCATTGGGCTGCAAGGTGTAGATACCCAGGATCGTGAGCGAGGTGCCGATGATCAAGGCCACCATCAAAAGCACGCCCGGCAAACTCCCCACAGCGCGACTGAGGATGAGAAAGAGTACCAGCGCAAGTCCCAAGGCGGCCAGCGCCGACATGAGGTAGCCGTTGGTGGTGCGGGCTTGCGTTTCAAGGTAGCGCGGGTTCTTGGCGTTCATGCAAAGTGCTCCTGGTTGTCACCGATGTCCGACATTGAAGTCAGAGACATCAAAGTGATATCACTGTAGGATCACTTTATGGCGCTGTCAAGCGCTTTTTTAACTGCTGAGGCAATGTGGCCGCGCCGCCGTGGCGTCGATCACTGCAAACGTGACCCCTGGGGAGCGCTCAACTTGTGCAGCTTGCCGGCATACAAGTCCTGTTGTTCGCGCGTGGTGCTGTTGGCCAGAGCCTGGCGCAAGTGTTCACGCGCAGAGGCGGTATCGCCTAAGTTCAAACGTGCAATGGCGAGCCAGAAGTGAAACTCGTGGTGCTCTGGTCGACGGCTGATTTCGCGCTCGAACAAGGCACTGGCGGCGGCAAAGTTGTGCTCGCGCAAGGCCAGCAATCCTTGCTCGAAGTAGGCAAATGGCGCAGCCGGTTGCAA
>JAYVRO010000069.1:0-2471 GCA_043776165.1 Rubrivivax sp.
CGCCACGGTCTGGTGGCCGTTGCGTGATTCGAGCTCGTGCGACAGGCGCACCGTTCCGCGCTTGATCGAATCTTCCAGGTGCGCCACTTCCAGCCGCTCGCCCATGTCGGCCACACGCTGATCACGGAACTGAATGACCTCGGGGAAGTTGTGGCCCGTGTCGACGTGCAGCAGCGGGAAGGGCAGGCGTCCTGCAAAGTCATTCACGCCACCGCTGTCTTTGGCTCGTGTTTTGAAGGCCTTTTCTGCCAGACGCAAGACCACACAAGAGTCCTTGCCACCTGAAAAGAGCAGGGCTGTGCGCTCGAAGGTGGCCGCGACCTCACGCAAGATGAAGATGGCCTCTTCTTCCAAGCCATCGAGGTGGCGGTGGTCGATGGAAGGCAGCAAACGTTCGAGATGAGTGGGGGCGTTCATGCGCGAGCCTCTTCAATTTTTGGTGTGCTGCGAGCGGTGTGCAAGCCACATTCCTTGGCAGTTTCGTCTTCCCACCACCATCGGCCCGCGCGAAAGTCCTCACCTTGCGCGACAGCGCGTGTGCACGGTGCGCAGCCAATGCTGGGAAAGAACTGGTCGTGCAACGGGTTGTAGGGCACGTTGTTGGTCGCGATGTAGTGCCACACGTCGTGCCAGCTCCAAGCAGCCAGTGCGTTGATCTTGCTGCGCCCGTTGCCGTCGACTTCTTGCGCGGGTACCTCAGCGCGGTTGTTTGATTGCTCGCGCCGCAGGCCTGTCACCCAAGCCGTGCGACCTGTCACCAAGCGCGCCAGCGGCTCCATCTTGCGCACATGGCAGCAGGCCTGACGCAGCGCCAACGACGTGAACATGGCGCGCTCGCCGTTGTGTTGCACAAAGTGCAGCACCTGTGCGGTCGGTGGTTGGAAGCGCTCGACACGCAGGCCGTAGTGCGCCTCGATTTGTGGGATGAGCGCCAGTGTCTCGGCGTGCAAAACACCGGTGTCCAAAGTGGCCACGGCGATGGGCAAAGCGTGGCGCGCGATGAGGTCGGTGATGACCATGTCTTCAGCGCCGAGGCTGGTGGCCTGCACGATGGTGCCAGGGTGCAACAGCGCGGCAGACTGCAGCTGCGCAAGGGTGCGGGCCTGACGGGTGCCGAAGCCGCCGGTGCGCCGCGCGTTGAGCGTTACAGCGCTCATGCCAGTTCGGCCACGGGGCGTGCAAAGGCGGGCAGCTTGCTGGCCAAGTCGGCCTGGTAGTGGCCAGGAAAGTAACCCAGCGCGCGCTCGGCCGCTACGTGGTCTTGGTCTGCGCGCATTTGCACAATGTTGAAGCCACTGCGCTGCAAGAGCGGCAGCATGTCAACCAACACTTCGCCAGTGGCCACGATGTCGCCCTCAAAGCGCAGACGGCTGCGCAGCAAACGTGCCTGTGAGTACGCACGACCATCGGTCCACTTGGGGAAGTGCAGGGCCACGGCGCTGACGTTTTGCAAGGCCTGGGCGAGCTGCGTCACGTCGTCGTTATTGGCAACCAACAAGGTGGTGCTGGCGAGTTCAGCGTGGGGGTCGATGAAGTTCATGTTCTGTTCCTCTGAAACGTTAGGCGGCGCTTTATCGGGCTCAGATGGGATCCAAGCGGGCTCAAGCGGACTCAAGCAACGACCGGCTCGTGTCGGGCGGTGCTGCGGCGTACGCCATCGGCCGCAGCGCGGAAGGCGGGCGTGCCCAAGCGGCCCACCAAGTCGATAAAGCGTTCATTGGCTTGACGCTGGCTGCGATAGACGTCGATCACCGCCTCGATCACGTCGGGCACTTCATCGGCCGCGAACGAGGGGCCGATGACCTTGCCCGGCGTGGGCGGGCCACTCAGGGTGCTGCCATCGGAGCCGCCCAAGGTCACTTGATACCACTCGCTGCCATCTTTATCGACACCCAAGATGCCGATGTGGCCACTGTGGTGGTGGCCGCAGGAGTTGATGCAGCCACTGATGTGCAAGTCAATGTCGCCAATGTCGTAGAGCTCGTCCAGGTCAGCAAAACGCTCTGTGATGGCGGCGGCCACGGGTATCGAGCGGGCATTGGCCAAGGCGCACAGGTCACCACCCGGGCAGGCGATCATGTCGGTTAACAAGCCCACATTGGGCGAGGCCAAACCTTCGGCTTTGGCCGCTGCCCACAAGGCTGGCAGGTCGCTTTCGTGCACCCAGGGCAGCAGCAGGTTCTGGTCGTGCGTCACGCGCAGCTCACTGTGGCTGAACTGCTCGGCCAGGGCCGCGCTGCGGTCCATTTGTTCAGCCGTCACATCGCCCGGGGGCAAGCCCGCGCGTTTGAGCGACAGCGTCACCGCCCGGTAACCTTTGACCTTGTGCGCTTGCACATTGCGTGTGAGCCAGCGGGTGTAGGGCACCGAAGCCTCTTCGCTTGATGCAGCAGCACTGCCCGGCGCGCGCGTTGCGGGAGAGACAAAGCCGCTGGCCACGCGGTCAAATTCGGCCTGCGGGATGACTTGCG
>JAYVRO010000070.1:0-2469 GCA_043776165.1 Rubrivivax sp.
GGCACAGCTGGTGTGGTGCGCGCAGTTGTTGAGCACTCGATGTTGTATGACGGTGGCAAGCGGCTCTATTACATCGGCCCCATGTTTCGTCATGAAAGACCCCAGCGGGGGCGCTATCGCCAGTTCCATCAAGTGGGCGTTGAAGCCCTGGGTTATGGTGGGCCTGAGGTCGATGCTGAAGTCATCCTGATGGCACGGGCGTTGTGGCGCGACTTGGGCTTGAACGATGTTCGCTTGGACATCAACAGCCTGGGCCAAAGTGACGAGCGCCGCGCCCACCGCGACGCGCTGGTGCGCTACTTTGAAGCACACAAAGACCAGCTGGACGCCGACTCGCAGCGCCGGTTGCTGAGTAACCCATTGCGCATCCTCGACACCAAGAATCCTGCGATGCAGGCTCTGGTGGAAGGCGCGCCGCCTCTGATGGCTTTTCTTGGTGAAGCCTCGCTCAAACACTTTGGCGCTGTGCGCGCGCAGCTCGACGCCGTGGGCCAGCCTTACCGCGTTAATCCACGCTTGGTGCGTGGCATGGACTACTACAACCTGACCGTGTTCGAGTGGGTCACCGAGCGCCTGGGCGCGCAGGGCACGATATGCGGCGGGGGCCGTTACGACGGCCTGGTGGAGCTCATCGGCGGCAAGCCCGCGCCGGGCATTGGTTGGGGCATGGGCATCGAGCGCGTACTTGATCTCTTGATGGAATCAGGTATCAGGCCGCCCATGCAAGCAACCGATGTTTACGCCATCGTGCCCGACGCAGCCGCGCTGCCCATCGTCACACGCACCGCAGAGGCGCTGCGCGCTGCGGGTGTCTCGGTCATCGTGCACGGTGCGGGCAAGGATGGCCAAGGCGGCATGAAGTCGCAGTTCAAAAAAGCTGACGCCAGTGGCGCGCGCTATGCGCTCATTTTTGGTGCTGATGAACTGAAGCAGGGCGTGGTCGCCGTCAAGCCATTGCGAGACGCAGCCGCCTCGCAGACCACGCAGTCCTTGAACGACGTCAACGCCTGGGCCACCAGCCTGCGCAACGCATAATCGCCCCTCTTTTCGCGGACTGCCCCACCCCTCATGGCCACACCTCTCGACCTGCAAGAGCAGGAACAACTGGACGCGCTCAAAGCGTTTTGGAAAACCTACGGCAACCTCGTCACCTGGGTGCTCATTGCCGTGTTGGCGGCTTACGCGGCTTGGAACGGATGGAACCTGTATCAGCGTGACCAGGGCCTCAAGGCCAGCGCCATGTTTGACGAGCTGGAACGTGCGGTTCAGGCCGGTGACGCCGACAAAGTCGGTCGCGTTTTTGGCGACTTGAAGAGCCGTTATTCAGGCACGGCGTTCGCCGACCAGGGCGCTTTGGCCGCGGCGCAAGTGCAATTCGACAAAGGTGATGTCGACGCCGCAAAGGCCAGCTTGACTTGGCTGGCCGACAACGGGGCAGAAGACGAGCTGCGCACCGTGGCCCGCTTGCGCTTGGCCGGCATCTTTCTGGAGGCCAAGCAGTACGACGACGCGATCAAACAACTCGACGCTGCCAAGAGCGCCGACTTTGCCGCGCTGGTCGCTGACCGGCGCGGTGACGTGCTGGCCGCGCAGGGCAAAAACGATGAGGCCAAAGCGGCCTTTCAATTGGCCTACAAGGTGATGGACGAGCGCATCGAGTACCGGCGATTGATTGATGCCAAGCTCACGGCACTTGGCGCGGCGCCGTCGGCCTCGGCCGCTTCGGGGTCAGCGCCATGATGACGCTGTTCTTGGATCGCCGTGCGCGCGCGCTGGGTCTCGTGACGCTGGTTTGCGGCTTGTGGGCTTGTTCGTCAGACAAACCCAAGCCCGCCGCGCTGGAGGCCTTTGACACCAAGATCAGCATGCGCCAAGTGTGGGCAGCGCGGGTCGACAGCGTCAAGTTCCCTCTGGTGGTGGCTACGCGTGGGAACCAGTTCGCACTCGCGGGCACTGACGGGCAACTGAGTCTGCTTCAGGCCAGCAACGGTGCCGAGAAAGCGCGCTCTAGCGCAGGCGCCACGCTCTCTGCGGGCGTGGGCAGCGACGGTCGCTTTGCCAGCGTGGTCACCGTCGACAATGAAGTCGTCACATTTGAAGCCGGTCGACAGCTCTGGCGCCAGCGGATTGCGGCACGTGCGGTCACAGCGCCTTTTGTCGCAGGTGAACGCGTGTTTGTGATGAGCGTGGACCGTGTAGTGCACGCTTTTGATGCCATCGATGGCCGCCGTTTGTGGACCTTGCAGCGCCCAGGCGACGCATTGACCTTGGCGCAGGGCGGCGTGATCACCTCTTACCGTAACTTGCTCTTGGTAGGGCAGGGCGCGCGGCTCACCGCGCTGGACCCGCTCAAGGGCACGGTGCAATGGGAAGTGCCCATGGCCTCACCACGCGGCACAAATGAAGTCGAGCGCTTGGCCGATCTCATTGGGCCCGCAACGCGCGTGGGCGACCGTGTCTGCGCGCGAG
>JAYVRO010000071.1:0-2464 GCA_043776165.1 Rubrivivax sp.
ATGCTGACGCGTTTCTTCTTGCAAAAGAGTGCGCGTGAATTGGGTGTGGATGGCAAGCGCATCACCGACGCCGCGTTGTTGCGTTTGCAGGCCTTTGAGTTCCCTGGCAATGTGCGTCAGCTAGAGAACATCTGCCATTGGCTCACGGTGATGGCACCGTCGCAGGTGATCGAGGCCAAAGACTTGCCACCCGAACTGAATGCTGCGGCCGGCCCCACGCCGTCGTCATTGGTCATGTCAAACCTTGCCCAGACAGCGGCGGCTCAGGTGACAGCATCCGGCGCAGCGCCGAATCCGTTCGCGGCTGCAACAAATGCTGGCGACGCGCCCATGCCGCCCGTACCCGCGCACTGGCTTGCCGACTTGCACGCCGATGCCAAACGCCGTTTGCAAGCCGGTGAAACAACCGTGTGGGACAGCCTCACGCGCCAGTTCGAGGGCGAGCTGATACGTGCGGCGCTAGAGCAAACGCGGGGCCGGCGGATCGAGGCCGCCATTAAACTTGGCATCGGTCGCAACACCATTACCCGCAAGATCCAAGAATTGGGTCTGGACGACTGATGTTGCAGGCCGCCGCGCACTTTCACTGAGACAAGCAGACGAATGATGGAACTTTTGTTAGATCCGCAGGCCTGGGTTGCCCTGGCCACCTTGACGGCGCTGGAACTGGTGCTGGGCATTGACAACATCATCTTCATTGCCATCTTGGTCGACCGTTTGCCGCTGCACCAACGTGAAAGGGCGCGCCGACTGGGCTTGTTCATGGCCATGTTCATGCGCATCGGCCTGCTGCTGGTGCTGGCCTGGATCATCGGATTGGTCGCGCCCCTTTTCACCGTCTGGGGGCAAGACATTTCCGGACGCGGACTCATCCTTATCTTGGGCGGCGCATTCCTTATCTGGAAGAGCACGGTTGAGATTCACCAATCGGTTGAAGGTGCAGAGGAGCATCGCCCCAGTGGAAGCCAGGCCGCATTCGCAGCTGTGATCGGGCAGATCATGGTGGTGGACTTGGTGTTTTCGCTCGACTCCATCATTACCGCCGTGGGCATGGTGGACGACGTGCGCATCATGATTGCTGCGGTGGTGCTTTCGGTGGCGCTGATGATGGTGTTCGCCGGGCCGATTGGGCGTTTTGTTTCAGCGCACCCCACCATCAAGATGCTGGCGCTGGCCTTTTTGGTGGTGGTGGGCGTTGTGCTGGTCGCCGAAGGGCTGGGTCACCACGTGCCCAAGGGCTATATCTACTTTGGCATGGCCTTCTCCTTGGCTGTGGAGATGCTGAACATCAAGATGCGGCGCAAAACCAAACCCGTTCAACTGCACGGGCAAAAAATACCCGGTGATTGAGCCGCTGGGCTGGTGTGGGCTCCTGTGAGGGCCTGTGAATGCTGGCCCGCCTGCAGTTCAGCTCAGCTCAGCTCAGCAAGCACTGGAGCGTGGTCGCTCGGTCGCTCATTCTTGCGCGGCAGTTTGTCAATAACGCATGACATGACACGACCACGCAGCGCCGTGCTGACCAAGATGTGGTCGATGCGCAAGCCCTGGTTTTTTCGAAACGCCAGGTTGCGGTAATCCCACCAGCTCCAGCTTTTGGGCGGCTGATCAAAGAGTCTGAAGGCGTCCACCAGGCCCAGCGCGAGGAGACCCTGAAAGTGCCCACGCTCTTGCGGCGTGCAGTGGATCTGCCCGGCCCAGGCAACGGGGTCAAAAACGTCGCGGTCTTCAGGCGCGATGTTGTAGTCACCCATCAGCACCAGTTGCGCGTGACGCGTGAGCTCATCGCGCACAAAGGCGTTCAACGCGGCTAGCCATCGCATCTTGTAGACGAACTTGTCGCTGTCGGGTGCCTGGCCATTGGGGAAGTAGGCGCCGATGACGCGCACACCGTCCACCGTGCCAACAATCACGCGGGCTTGCGGGTCGTCCAGCCCAGGGATGTTGCGCACCACGTCAAAGGCTTCAACCCGGCTGATGAGCGCCACGCCGTTGTAGGTTTTTTGGCCGAACCACTGCACGCGATAACCCGCCGCTTCAATCTCGGCGTACGGAAATTTGTCGTCGGTGAGTTTGGTTTCTTGCAGTACCAAGGCGTCGCAGGGGTTGGCAGCCAGCCAATCCAGCACCTGCGGCAATCGCACGGTCAGAGAGTTAACGTTCCAGGTGGCGAGTTTCATAGAAGCGATTCAACGTTAATTAGATTGAGAGTTTGTTTGCGGCATCCGATCCGTACCCCCAGATATACCCCCACCGAGTCAGGATCCGTCGAGACCAAGCAGGCTCCCATCGTTGAGTTCTCGCTCCGCAGCGTGAAGTCGCTGCAACATGACATCGAACTCGATCGGCACGCCGATGAACATCGGCGCCATCGTCGCATAGTCCCGCGCCAGGGCAGCATGGCGCGCCGCTGGTGGTACGAGCTTGAACGTCCCCGGCCTGGCGGTCTCGTAGTGGGTCCAGCCTG
>JAYVRO010000072.1:0-8082 GCA_043776165.1 Rubrivivax sp.
GCTTTGAAAGTCTCGGGGCTGATGTTTGCTGTCGGTGTCACGTGAAGAGCCTTTGTTGACCAAATTGCATTTCTGATCCAGCCAAAACTTGCGAATCCAGAAGATATGCAGTATTGTGCGCAAATGGACTTTACGAGCGGGTCGGTGACATGTCAAGCACTATTTTGCATATTCCTGAGTTAACGAAGGCGCCGAGTCGTCAGGCCGCGCCAGCGGCGGCTTTGGACGCCGGGCAGGCCATTGCAGCAACGGCAGCCAACGCCATTGGCGAGGAGAACCCGCACAAACATCCCTTTTTGGTCGGCCTGGGTGGACGTGTGCGGGCGTTGCGCGCGCGCCGGGGTATGACGCGCAAAGGCCTGTCGGCGGCGGCCGACGTCTCCGAGCGCCACTTGGCCAATCTGGAATACGGCGTGGGCAACGCCTCGGTGCTGGTGCTGCTGCAAGTCACCCAGGCGCTGAAATGCACTCTGGCTGAATTGCTGGGCGACGCCACGACGCGCTCGCCGGAATGGCTGATGATTCGCGAGCTGCTGGAAAACGCCGACGAGCCCACGCTGCGCCGCGCCCGCGAAGCCATCGGCGAACTGCTGGGCACCGGTGGCACCCACGGCAGCGGCACGTCCCAGCGCAGTGCCCGTGTGGCATTGGTGGGCCTGCGCGGTGCGGGCAAGTCCACGCTGGGCAGCATGCTGGCCGAAGACCTCGGAGTTCCCTTCGTCGAGCTCAGCCGCGAGATTGAAAAATTCGCCGGTTGTTCGATCAACGAAATCCAGGCGCTTTACGGTCAAAACGCCTATCGCCGCTATGAGCGCCGCGCCATGGAGGAGGCCATCCAGATCTACCCCGAAGCCGTGATCGCCACGCCTGGCGGCTTGGTCTCGGACCCCGCCACCTTTAATTTGTTGCTCGCGCACTGCACCACAGTGTGGTTGCAGGCCGATCCTGAAGATCACATGAGGCGCGTGGCAGAACAAGGCGACATGCGGCCCATGGCGGGCCACCGCGAGGCACTCGAAGACCTGAAAGGCATCCTGGCCGGGCGCTCAGCCTTTTATACCAAGGCCGAGTTTCGCGTCGACACCAGCGCCCAGCCGCTTGCACCCACTTTCGCGGTCTTGCGCGGCTTGGTGCGCGAGGTGCTTGCGCTTCAAGGGTAACCACCGAAAAAATACGCAATAAAGTGCTTGATTTTGTTTGGAAAGATGCATTAAACTGCGCCACCGCATCACCCCATCACTTGCATTTGATTGCCTATCAAGGAGACACCATGAGCACCACCACCCGCGTCGACTACCAAACACACCCGAGCCAGTACCGGCACTGGAAGCTGAAGTTCGAAGGCCCTGTGGCCACCTTGGCCGCTGACTTTGACGAAAACGCGGGGCTGCGCCCGGGCTACAAACTCAAGCTCAACAGCTACGACTTGGGCGTGGACATCGAGCTCAATGACGCCATCAACCGCATTCGTTTTGAGCACCCAGAAGTGCGCACCGTGGTGGTCACCAGCGCCAAAGAAAAAGTCTTCTGCTCGGGCGCCAACATCTTCATGCTGGGTGTTTCCAGCCACGCCTGGAAGGTGAACTTCTGCAAGTTCACGAACGAAACGCGCAACGGCCTGGAAGACAGCAGCGCGCACAGCGGGCTGAAGTTCCTGGCCGCCGTGAATGGCGCCTGCGCTGGTGGTGGCTACGAGCTGGCCCTGGCCTGCGACGAGATCATCCTGGTGGACGACCGCAGCAGCGCCGTCAGCCTGCCCGAAGTGCCGCTTCTGGGCGTGCTGCCTGGCACCGGCGGCCTGACCCGTGTCACCGACAAAAAGAAGGTGCGCCATGACTTGGCCGACCTGTTCTGCACCAGCGTCGAAGGCGTGCGCGGCCAGAAGGCCAAAGACTGGCGCTTGGTGGACGACATCGCCAAGCCGGCCGCCTTTGCCGCCAAAGTGCAAGAGCGTGCCCTGCAACTGGCCGCCCTGAGCGACCGCCCGGCCAACGGCAAGGGTGTGGCGCTGCCGCCGGTGGCACGCACCCTAGAAGCCGATGCGCTGCGTTACCCCTTCGTTGCCGTCGAGATCGACCGCGCCAAGCGCACCGCCAGCCTGACGGTGAAAGGCCCCACCGGCGTGCAGCCCACTGACGTGGCCGGCATCGAAGCCGCAGGCGCTGCCTGGTACCCGCTGCAAATGGGCCGTGAACTCGAAGACGCGATCCTGGAGATGCGCACCAACGAGCCCGACATCGGCACCTGGTTGGTCAAGACCCAAGGCGACGCCGCCGCGCTGCTTGCTGTAGACGCCACGCTGGTGGCGCACCAAGGCCACTGGCTGGTGCGCGAAACCATCGGCTTGCTGCGCCGCACCTTCAGCCGACTCGACCTGTCGTCACGCAGCCTGTTTGCCTTGATCGAGCCGGGCTCGTGTTTCGCGGGTTCACTGCTCGAGCTGGCCTTGGCCTGCGACCGCAGCTACCACCTGGCCCTGCCCGACGACGCCGCCAAGGCACCCAAGATCACCGTGGGCGACATCAATTTTGGTTTTTATCCGATGGTCACCGGCCAGTCGCGTCTGCAGCGCCGCTTTTACGGCGAGCAACCGGCCCTCGACGCGATACGCGCCGTGGCCGGTAAAGCGCTCGACGCTGACGCCGCTTTCGCGGTGGGCTTGGTCACCAGCAACCCAGACGACATTGATTGGGCCGACGAGACCCGCATCGCCATCGAAGAGCGTGTGGCCATGAGCCCCGACGCGCTCACCGGCATGGAAGCCAACCTGCGCTTCAACGGCCCAGAGAACATGTTCACGCGCGTTTTTGGTCGTCTGACGGCATGGCAGAACTGGATCTTCCAGCGCCCCAACGCCGTGGGCGAAAAGGGCGCGCTCAAGGTCTATGGAAAAGGCGACAAGGCCTCCTTCGACTGGAACAGAGTTTGATGGCCCATCTGCCTACTGCGCGGCCCGATCTCGCGCCTGTGCTCCTCGCCGTACGGGTGTACGGCTGCGGTGCTCGACGCAAGCTAGGGCCGCTCGCGACGGCAGCTGAACCATCAAACATCCTTCCAATATTCACCAAGCTTGCAGAGGACACTTCACCATGAGCACGATCAACTACAGCGAAAAAATCCCCAACAACGTCAACCTGTCCGAGGACCGCACGCTGCAGCGTGCGCTGGAGCAGTGGCAGCCTAACTTTCTGAGTTGGTGGGACGACATGGGCCCAGAGGGCAGCACCGACAGCGACGTTTACTTGCGCACGGCGGTGAGTGTCGACCCCGAGGGCTGGGCGCAGTTTGGCCACGTGAAGATGCGCGACTACCGCTGGGGCATCTTCCTGAACCCCGGCGAGGCCGATCGCAAGATTCACTTTGGCGACCACAAGGGCGAAGCCGCCTGGCAAGACGTGCCCGGCGAATACCGCGCCAACCTGCGCCGCATCATCGTGACGCAGGGCGACACCGAACCCGCCAGCGTTGAGCAGCAGCGCCACCTGGGCCTGACGGCGCCCAGCATGTACGACCTGCGCAACCTCTACCAGATCAACGTCGAAGAAGGCCGCCACCTGTGGGCCATGGTCTATTTGTTGCACAAACACTTTGGCCGCGACGGCCGTGAAGAAGGCGAAGCCTTGCTGGAGCGGCGCAGCGGCCAAGAGGACAACCCGCGCATCTTGCAAGCCTTCAACGAGCAAACGCCCGACTGGCTGAGCTACTTCATGTTCACGTACTTCACCGACCGCGACGGCAAGTTCCAGCTCTGCGCCTTGGCCGAGAGCGCCTTCGACCCGCTGGCACGCACCACCAAGTTCATGCTCACCGAAGAAGCGCACCACATGTTTGTGGGTGAGTCGGGCATTGGCCGCGTCATCAACCGCACCTGCGCGGCGATGAACGAGCTCAAGACCGACGACCCAAAGAAGTTGCGTGAAGCCGGGGTGATCGACCTGCCCACCATCCAGCGTTACCTGAACTTTCACTTCAGCGTCACCATCGACCTCTTTGGCGCTGACGAATCCAGCAACGCAGCCACCTTCTATTCCACCGGCTTGAAAGGCCGCTACGAAGAAGGCAAGCGCGCCGACGACCACCAGTTGCGCGGGCAAACCTATCGCGTGCTGGTGGTGCAAAACGGCCAGCTCGTCGAGAAGGAAGTGCCCATGCTCAATGCACTGAATGAAGTGCTGCGCGACGACTTCATCAAAGACAGCGTCTCGGGTGTTGGCCGCTGGAACAAGGTGATCGAGAAGGCCGGCATTTCTTTCCGTTTGACAACGCCGCACAAGGCCTTCCATCGCAACATCGGCGCGCTGTCGGCTGCCAAGATTTCACCCGATGGCCGCGTGCTCAGCGAAGCCGAGTGGAGCGCCAAGAAGGACGAATGGCTGCCCAGCAGCAGCGACCGCGCCTACGTGCAAGGCCTGATGGGCCGTGTCGTCGAGGCCGGCAAGTTCGCCAACTGGATCGCACCGCCCGTCATCGGCATCAACCGCCAGCCGGTCAACTTTGAGTACGTCCGGTTTGGTTGACTCCCACCCCCGTAGCGGCTGCGCCGCTTCCCCTCAAGGGGACAACGCCAGCGGCCCGGCGGAGCCGGTTCCGCGGCGTTCGCTTGACCTTTGATCTCAGCGCTTTGCCGACGTTTCGGAGTCGAACCATGAACGCCCTGACAGAAATCATCGTGATCAAGCAGCATCTCATCGACCCCGAGATCTGCATCCGTTGCAACACGTGCGAAGCGATTTGCCCGCAGAAGGCGATCACGCACGACTCGAACAATTACGTTGTCGACGCGGATCTCTGCAACCTGTGCATGGCCTGCATCTCGCCCTGTCCCACGGGCTCGATTGACAACTGGCGCACGATGCCCAAGGCTCAGGCGTACGGCGTTGATGACCAGCTCGGCTGGGAAGAGTTGCCCGCAGAGCTGAGTACTGAACAACTGGCCGAAGCCGGAGTGACCGCTGATGCTGTGACGCAGCCCGCCGACGCAACACTCGCTTCGCCGTCCTCAACCACGGGCGAAGCAGTGTTCAGCAGCGCCCAGTACGGCGCGCAGCTGCCGCCCTGGTCGGCCGCGCACGCGTACACCAACCTCTATGGGCCCAAGTCGGTGGCCAAAAGCCTGACGGCTACCGTCAGTGGCAACGTGCGCGTCACGCAGGTTGGCAAAGAGTACGACACACATCACTTGGTGCTGGATTTTGGCAACACGCCTTTCCCGGTGCTGGAAGGCCAGTCGATTGGCGTCGTGCCGCCTGGGATCGATGGCAATGGGCGGCCGCATCACCCTCGTCAGTACTCGATCGCAAGCCCGCGCAACGGCGAACGGCCGGGCTACAACAACCTGTCGCTGACCATCAAGCGCGTGCTTGAAGACCACCACGGCAATCTGGTGCGCGGCGTGGCAAGCAACTACCTGTGCGACCTGATGGTGGGCGCCGAGGTGCAAGTGACTGGCCCCTTTGGCGCCAGCTTCTTGATGCCGAACCATCCGAAGAGCCACGTCGTGATGATCTGCACCGGGACCGGCAGCGCACCGATGCGGGCGATGACCGAATGGCGCCGACGCCTGCGCCATTCGGGCAAATTCGAGGGCGGCAAACTGATGCTGTTTTTTGGCGCGCGCACAAAGGAAGAGCTGCCCTATTTCGGCCCGCTGCAAAGCCTGCCGAAGGACTTCATCGACACCAGTTTTGCCTTCAGCCGCACGCCCGGCCAACCCAAAAAATACGTGCAAGACGCGCTGCGCGAACGCGCTGCCGATGTCGCCAAACTGCTGGCCGACACGAACAGCTATTTTTATGTTTGCGGCCTTAAAAGCATGGAAGAAGGCGTGGTGCTGGCGCTGCGTGACATCGCAAGCCAAGCCGGGCTGAATTGGGACGACATAGGCGCCGCGCTGAAGCGCGAAGGCAGACTGCACCTCGAAACTTATTGACCGTCCTGCAAATGCTCTTTCATGAGGCGGCGCACGATGGGCAGCGCCGGGGCCTCGCTGCGGCCGACCAGCGTGACCAGAGCAAAACGCGCTGTGGTGTTGAGCATTGGATTCATCTTCAGCTCGGCCAAGTCTGCACCCACCGCGCGTATGGCGAACAGCACGGTGTCGGTTCGTCTGGCCAGATCAACCAGGCTCGGCAACTCTTCGCAGCGCAGCGTGAGGCAGCGATCCGGGTGCGCTTGAGGCCCATAACACTCGACCAAGGCCCTCGCCACCCCGTCACTCAGCGGCGTTGACGCGATCGGGTAGGCGCCCAGCTGCTCGAAGCTCACGCCGGAGCGCTTGCGCATCAAGGGGTGGCCACGCCGACACAGGAATGTTCCCCGCATCTCGTAGGTGTCGACCGCGCGCAAGTCGGGCGCGGGCGCCAGTGAGCGTGCATCCACCACCAGCGCGTCAATCGTGCGCTCACGCAAGCTGTGCACCAGCAATTCGGTGCGGCCTCGAGAAATCTCGAAGCGAAGTTGCGCGTGGTGCGTGGCCATGTGCGTCAGCAGCGGCGTCATCAAGAGAGCACCCGGCCCCGAGCCCAGCCCGATGCGCAACGATCCCGCCATGCCCCGCGCCAACCGTTGGCCACTTTCTGTCAGGTCTTCTGCTGCATGCACAAGGTGACGCGCACGTTCGACCACCTCGCGGCCGTAAGGCGTGACTTCGCTGTGGCGGCCGACACGATCAAACAGCGCATGGCCCAGCTCGGCCTCAAGTGCGCGGATGCTGCGGCTGAGCGCCGGTTGCGTCAGGAACACGGCCAAGGCCGACTTGCTGAATGAGCCGGTTTGCGCCAGCGAAATCAGGTGTCGCAATTGAACAAGCGTCATGGTTGAGCTCCAGCATGGTATTCATGAAACTCATGCTAATCCAACAAACAATGCATTGGACCCTTGGCCTGCTCATCCCTACATTGGGCACGCCGCATCCACTTCCTCACTTGACCCACCCTGGAACTGCCATGACCCCTTCGACCTTCTTTCGCCAATTTGCCTTGTCAGCCGGCTTGCTGCTGAGTGCCGCCGCAGCCCTTGCCCAGGGCTACCCCGCCAAGACAGTCAACCTCATGGTGCCGTACCCCGCAGGTGGACCCTCTGACGCTATCGCGCGCATCTTCAATCAGTCGCTGGGCAAGGAACTCGGCCAGCAGGTGTTGGTGGAAAACCTGGGTGGCGTGAGCGGCGCAATGGCCGCGCAAAAGGTGTTGGCCGCGCCGTCTGACGCCCACTACATTTTTCAAGGCTCACCCAATGAAGTGATCCTCTCGCCGCTGGCCAACGCTGCCGTCAGGCTCAAGGCTGAAGACCTCCGCCTGGTGCAGCCGGTGGCCGACGCCGTGATGGTGTTCGTGACGCGCAAAGACCTGCCCGTCAACAACGTTGACGAGCTGATCGCCCTGGCGCGCAAATCGGCCGACAACCCGTTGATCTACGGCAGCGTGGGCATCGGCTCGCTCTACCACCTGATCCTGGAAAACGTGCAGACCATCACCGGCGTCAAGCTGACCCATGTTCCCTACAAGGGCAATGCACCGCTGCTGCAAGACGTGGGCGGCGGTCAGGTTGACTTTGCAGTGCTGGTGTACAGCGCTGCGATGGGCGCCTTGGCTGAGCAGGGCCGCATGAAGGTCATCGGCCAGTTGGGCGCGCAGCGCTCGGAGCTGCTGAAAAACGTACCGGCGGCCAGTGAAGGCCAGGCGCTGAAGAATTTCTCCTACAAGACCTGGACTGGCTTCATGGTGCCCAAGAGCACGTCCGAAGACGTGGTGGTGCGCCTGCATGGCGCCATCGGCAAGACACTCCAAGACCCAACGGTGCGCGCGCAACTTGCGGCGCAAACACAGCTTGTGTCGGCGCCCATGTCGCTGGCCGATTCGGCAAAATTCTATGAAGCCGAGACCGCCCGCTACCGGGCCATTGCCAAGCAGATCAATCTTCAGCCGCAGTAAGCTGGTCAACTCGGTCGCCAGCTCGCTGGACCGCCGGGGACCGGCTGTGGTTTCATCGGTTTTTGGAGCACCCCCATGAAAGTCATCGTTCTTGGCGCCGGTTTGCTTGGCGTGACCTCAGCCTACTTCCTGCGCCAGCAGGGCCACGACG
>JAYVRO010000073.1:0-2455 GCA_043776165.1 Rubrivivax sp.
TTATGGACGACCCCGACACTGCGGAGCGCCTTTTCCGCCGGGCCTCCAAACTCAACCCCAGCGATTCCAACGTACGTACAGCATTGGCTGTGATCGACATTTCCCGCGGCCGAGTTGAGCCGTCGTTAGCCGAACTGGGCGCCATCGCTCAAGTAGACAAAGGCACTGTCGCTGATCTAACTCTGATCAGTCTTCGCCTGCGTCGTGGCGAGGTCGATGCCGCACTGGCGGCCATCGAATCACTCGATCGAAAAACACCGGGTCGAGCCACTGCACCGAATTTGCGAGCGCGAGTTTTGCTCGCACGCGGTGACCGGGCAGGGGCCAGGACCGCCTATGAAGCAGCCCTCTCCCGCGATGCTGCCAATTTCCCTGCCGTGTTGGGGTTGGCACTGCTGGACGACGCAGCGAAACAACCTGAAAGATCGATTCAACGATTGGAGACCTACCTCAAGAACAGCCCAAAGAGCGTCAACGCGCTACTGTCCTTGGCGCAGTTCAAAGAACGTTCTGGTACGCCCGCTGGCGAAGTCGCGGCGCTGATTGCAGTTGCCATTGCTGCAGATCCCGAGGACGCTAAACCGCGACTGGCTCTTATCGAACATGATTTGAGGCAAAACAACATGAAGGCGGCGCTGGAAACTGCGCAGGTCGGCGCGACCGCAATGCCGGACCAATTGGAGCTTATCGAGGCCCTGGGCCGCGTGCAAATGGCCACTGGGGACGCGAATCAAGCCATTGGCACATTCAGCAAGTTGGTGGCTTTGAATCAAAAATCACCTGGCGCACTGGTGCGTCTTGCCGACGCGCAACTTGCGGCATCAAACAACACTGCGGCGGCGGCGCTGAGCATCCAGCGGGCTGTTGATTTGAACTCCGAAGATCCAGTGCTCCTGCGCAAGTTGATGGCGATACATGTTCGCGGCTCTCGCGTTCCTCAGGCCATCAAGGTAGCCAGAGACGTACAAAGGACTCAGCCCAAGAAGGCTCTTGGCTTTGTGCTTGAGGGCGAACTTGAATCGGGCCAAAAACACTGGGCGCAGGCACTCGATGCCTACCGCAAAGGCCTGGACAAGACCGATCCTGAGCCGGCCGCTCAAGGTTTTCACTTTGCGATGCTCGCTCTAAAGGAGATAGTCAAGGCTGACTCATTTGCTGCGGAATGGAGCAAAAGCCACCCACGAGATGCTGGTTTTCAGATGTATCTGGGTGATTTTGCAATAGCGCAGGCGAATTACGGCAACGCGGCAGCCAGTTATGCGAAGGTCGTTGAACAACGTCCCAACGATGCGCTAGCCGCCAATAATTTGGCTTGGGCATTGGCTCGCTTAAAGCGGCCCGGCGCCTTGGCAATGGCCGAACGTGCGCAATCGCTGTCCCCAAACACGCCCGCCTATATGGATACCTTGGCATTTGTCCTCGCAGAAGACAAGCAGATTGCGAAGGCCATCGAAGTGCAGAAACGTACCCTGGAGCTGGCACCGCAGGCAGCGGTTTTCAAGTTCAATTTGGCCAAGCTTTACTTGGCCAATAGCGACAAAAAGGCTGCAACGCCACTGCTCGCTGACTTGAAAGCGTTGGGCGACAAGTTCAGTGGCGCAAACGAGGTCGAGGCCCTTCTTAAGCAACTGACCCCGTGAGACTTGCATAGAGGGCGGCCAACGCCGCCAACGGTGCGGTTTCAGCCCGCAAGACACGCGGCCCCAAGCAAACGGGCTTGAAACCACCGGCCAAAGCAGCCTCTTCTTCGGCGTTTGTCAATCCGCCTTCTGGGCCACTCAGCACCACCGCGCTGCTTTGCACCGAACTTGGCCGCATCGACTGCGAACCCCGCAGGCTCAACAGCCAACGATGATCAACCTGCGGGGCTCGCGCGAGCCAAGCCGTCAGACCAACGACCGCCTCCACCCGAGGCACCCGCGTGCGGCCACTTTGTTCAGCCGCTGCGATGGCGATGCCCTGCCAGTGTTCTCGCTTTCGTTGTTCTCGCTCGCCTGACAAACGCAGCACGGAGCGTTCGCACATCAGGGGCTGGATCGCCGCAACACCCAGCTCGGTGGCTTTTTCTACCAGCCAGTCCATGCGCTCGTTGGCGGGCATGCCCACTGCGATAGTCACATCAAGGGTCAACTCGTTGTTTACGTCAAGATGGTGCAACACACGCACGCACACTTCGTTGCGCCCCATCTTCAGCACCTGCGCTGACCACTCGCCGCCTTCACCGTTGAACAGCACCAAGGCATCGCCAGGTTGTGCACGGCGGACCTGGGCGTGGCGCGCTGGGCCTGGGGGCAAAGCCAACTCGGCGTCGACCGCCAAGGGCAGTGGCACAAAGAGGCGCGGGCTCATCCAGAACAGTCAGGGGCGCGCTGTCAGCAGGTCTTGTGTTTCGGGGTGGCGCTGCATATAGGTCGCGACGTAACTGCACTGCGGCTGCACCACCAAGCCCTCCTCG
>JAYVRO010000074.1:0-2452 GCA_043776165.1 Rubrivivax sp.
CCGAGCAAACCCCCGACGCGTTGCTGGGCGACCTGATGCGGGTGGGCCAGATCCTGACCAACTTGGTCGGTAACGCCATCAAGTTCACCCACCACGGTGGGGTCACTGTGCAGGTCAGCTGCGTGCCTTTTGATGGGCTCCACATTGAGCTGCGATTGGCCGTACGTGATACCGGCATCGGCATGACGCCCGATGAACTGGCCCGTGCTTACGAGCCTTTTGTGCAGGCCGACGTCAGCACCACACGGCGCTATGGCGGCACAGGCCTGGGCCTGTCCATCGTGCACCGGCTTGCGCAGATGATGAACGGCCACGTCCGTGCTATGAGCACACCAAGCCAAGGCAGCCTGTTCGAGGTCACGCTGCGCATGGGACTGCAAACGCCGTCGGGAGACGAATAAGCGGCGCTTCGTCAGTCAGACACGCCGCCCCGCATGCCTTCAGGGAATGAGCACCGTGCAGCCCGTGGTCTTGCGTGACTCCAGATCGCGGTGCGCTTGGGCCACATCGGCCAAGGCATATCGCTGATCGATGCGGATCTTCACGGCACCGCTTTGCACGACGCTGAACAAGTCGTCCGCCATGGCCTGCGTGGCTTCGCGAGTGGCCATGTGCGTGAAGAGCGTGGCGCGCGTGATGTAGAGCGACCCCTTGGCGCCCAGAGTGCCCACTGCAAACGGCGGCACGGCGCCCGAGGCGTTGCCAAAACTGGCCATCAAACCAAAGGGACGCAGGCAGTCCAGGCTGCGCTCGAAGGTGTCTTTGCCAATGCTGTCGTAGACCACACCCACGCCCTTGCCGCCGGTGATATCTTTGACACGCGCAACAAAGTCTTCGCTGGTGTAGTCGATGACATGGGCTGCGCCATGTTCTTTGGCCAGCGCACATTTGGCCGCGCCGCCCGCCGTGCCGATGAGCTGCAAGCCCAGGGCCTTGGCCCATTGGCAGGCGATCAAACCGACACCACCAGCGGCAGCGTGGAAGAGCACAAAGTCGCCCGCTTGCAGACCTTCGACGGGCAGCGTTTTCTTCAACAGATACTGCGCCGTGAGGCCCTTCAACATCATGGCCGCGCCGGTGTCGAAGGTGATGCCATCGGGCAACTTGCACACTGTTTTGGCCGGCATCACACGGCGCTGGCTGTAGCTGCCCGGTGGGTTGCCGGCATAGGCCGCGCGATCGCCCACTTTCAGGTGCGTGACCCCTGCACCCACGGCTTCAACGATGCCCGCGCCTTCCATGCCCAGCGTCAAGGGCAAGGGGTTGGCATACAAGCCCGTGCGTTGGTAAACATCAATGAAGTTCAGGCCGCAGGCCTGGTGCGCAATGCGGATTTCGCCGGGCCCGGGTTCGCCCACCGGCAAGTCCACCAGGTGCATTTGTTCGGGGCCACCGTAGGCCGTGATCTGGATGGTTTGGCTGGTTTGTGTCATGTTCAATGTCCTGAGTGAATTTATGTCATGTGAAAAGTTAGAACGTACCGGGGAAGTTGCCGCCGTCCATCAAGAGATTCTGGCCATTGATATAGCCCCCAAATTGCCCGCACAAGAATGCGCAGGCCGCGCCAAATTCTTCAGCCGTGCCAAAGCGCTGCGCCGGGATGGTTTTGCGCCGCCCTTCCCAAACTTCTTCGTAGCTCTTGCCTGACTTTTGTGCCGCGCTTTGTGTCGTGGTGGTCAGTCGGTCAGTGTCAAACACACCGGGCAACAAGTTGTTGATGGTCACGCCGCGCGAGGCCAAGCGCGGCTGGCGCGACACACCGGCCACAAAGCCCGTCAAACCACTGCGCGCGCCATTGGACAGGCCCAAAAAGTCAATCGGTGCTTTGACCGCGCCCGAAGTGATGTTCACCACGCGGCCAAACCCTCGCTCGGCCATGCCGTCGACCACGGCTTTGAGCAGCTCGATGGGCGTGAGCATGTTGGCGTCAATCGCTTTGAGCCAGGCCTCGCGGCCCCAATCGCGAAAGTCTCCGGGGGGTGGACCACCCGCGTTGTTGATGAGGATGTCAACCTGCGGGCAGGCAGCCAGCGCAGCGGTGCGTCCTCCCAGCGTCGTGATGTCACCGGCCACCGTGCGCACTTGCACGGCGAGGTTGATGGCACGCAGCTCAGCCGCGGTGGCTTCCAGTGCATCCGCACCGCGCGCGGTGATGACCACGTTCACACCTTCGCGCACCAGCGCCACCGCACAGCCTTTGCCCAGGCCCTTGCTCGCGGCGCAAACCAAGGCCCATTTGCCTGAAATTCCCATGTCCATGTTGATGTCTCCTGATGAGCGTTTTAGATGACTTGAAACCGGGTCTGACAAAAACTCAGCGCGCTTTGGCCAACAGCCACACGCCTGACAAGACCAAACCTGTGCCCGTGATGATCCATGCATTGAGCGGCTCGCCCAAGATGATCACGCCTAAGACGATGGTGGACAAAGGCCCGATCATGCCCATTTGCGA
>JAYVRO010000075.1:0-8025 GCA_043776165.1 Rubrivivax sp.
CGAGCCATCTACGCGGCGGCAGTTGACTTGACAGCAAAACGGCCACGTGCCTTTTTCTTCAAAGTGGCGGCGTCCCAAGGCTCGCTCGGTCCGCTGTCCAGGCCTCTCCCAATTTCTCGACGAAGCTCATTGAGCCTAGCGTCGCGCAGACGGTCTTGCTCTCCCATCAGGCGAAGGGCCTCACGGACGACTTCGCTGGCTGAGGTGTACATGCCCGAGGAGACCTTTGATCGGACCATTTCCTCTAGTTGCGGGGTGAGGTTCACGTTCATGCCCATGATTCACGCCTTGGTAGTCAATGTTGTCAGTCTATCAAAGCATGTCAAAGATGGACATCGGGGCGGATCGCATTCTGACAAATGCAGGGGCCGCCGGAGATGTGTTTGCGCGCCCACGTGCTTGGGCCGCGCTGTCTCGAATTGCCGCCAATGCTGTGACGCGCTTCTGAACGAGAGTGTTGTACTGACCCGCCTTCGCGAGGTCGGGATTCATTTAGTCCATGGCCCAGCATGAGGCCGCGAGCTGAGGTAGGCCAGCGCCTGTGCAGCGATGCCCAGCGGGGTCTTGGCAGATCGTGGCTACGCGCGATTTATCACTTGATCGTTGGCCTCACTGCGGAGACACCGCGAGCACGGCCTTCGGATTCGTGCGTGCGACAGCCAATAGGGTGCGCGCAGCACCGCTTGGCTGCTTTCGTCCTTGCTCCCAGCCTTGCAGCGTACGGACCGAAACGCCTAACAAGTTAGCGAACTGAGACTGAGAAAGGCCAGTAGCTTTTCGTGCTTCCGTGGCTGAAGTGACTACCGCCTTACCCTTACCGGCCTTCATGTCCTTGATAGCCTGCAAGATCTCCGCGCCAAGGTCTCGCTTTGCTTCAAACGCGGTGATTTCCGTGGAACTGAGCTTCTTAGATTTCGAGGGCACGACGAATCTCCTTGAGTGTGTTGACGGAGATGTTTTCCGACTCGGACTTTGCATACAGAGTGAGCAAGAAGACTTCGCCGGCTTCGTTGCGCGCGAGGTAGACAACCCTCACGCCACCGGACTTGCCAGTTCCTTCGCGCGCCCAGCGCACCTTCCGGACGCCACCAGAGCCGCGAATGACGGTACCGGCATCTGGATTCAGCGCAATGAACGACGCGAACTCTGCACGCTCATCCTCGTCCCAGTAACGCGGCCAGAGCTTCTGAAAGAGGGGGCTCTCGACGACGGTGAGCATGGCCAAAATATACGTCTAAGGCGCATAGCCGTCAACGGGTGAGTTTTGTGAGGCCGAACGTTGGCGGTAGCCTGCGTACGACAGCGTGCCGCCAGACCGGGCCCAATGGCCTGCCGTTGGTGCTCCGTTTGAGCCAGGGTTTCGAAGTGTTAGACCGCAGTGGGCGTGCGCAGCGGATACCCGTATTCATGCTGGTAAATGCGGCGCAGGTACCGCGAAATGCTGCGTGCTTCTTCCTGAAGCAGGACGTCGAGATCGTTTGGGCGACCCTCATGGAGTACTTCACTTCTGAGGCCATAGGCGCGGTCGATGTTGGTCCACGCAGAAGGCTCTGACGGAAACCAAGTCTCGCAGAGACGCTTAAGCGCTTGGCGAACTGATTCGCGCTTGAGTTGGAGAAGCCTTGCGCGAATCGACGATCGAACTCCATCTGGGATAGAAGCGTCGATGTCAAATTGACTACAGAGTTCATCAACTGCGCGCGCGACTTCAGACCGCAGCTACTTGTAGGTTCTTGGATCTTCCATGGCCGCACCTTACTGGTTGAAGGTGTTGCACTTCCAACTTGAGGCCGCCTACTCTTTGAGGCCAAGATGAGAAACCCTCTGCTGACATCGCCATACCTGTGCTCACCGTCCTATCGAAAACGGTGGCGGGCTCGTGCGACTGGTAGTTGAGACGAAGGCCGAAGTCCATGCTGATTGCGGACAGGAGAAGAGCCTGCGCCATCCGCATCCCAGCGCCTTCGGCCTCGCTTGCAGCAGAAAAACCGACGATCTCCATCTCATACCGCTTGCCACCTTCCCATCCCAGCAGTCGGTCGGGACGCACCCTGGCAAAAGTCCCATCTGAAAGGAGCAGTGTCACGTTTTCCAGACTGCCGATGTACTCGGCCCGCTGGACCTGAAAGGTCAAACGTACGCCGTACTTGCGCCGCTGATCCTGGGCGAGGATCAGCTGTCGCTCAATCAGTGGAAGCTTGCGAGGCATTGTTTTTGCGGCGCAATAGTCAGCGTTTATCTGCCGCCGCATGGCGCCGACCAACCGGTCCAGTGCATCCGGCGGCAGTTAAACCGTGTTGAACAAAACCGCCGCCACATCGCTGGGCAAGCGCGAGAGGATTTCGTGGCAATGGGGATTGGATCGGGCTCAGCAATCGCATGCGCGCCATTGTGGTCGGCCCAGGCGACGCGGGGATGCGCTCAAGGCGGCCCTCGGGGGTGAGATCGGTGTCGCCCACTTCGATGGGGCTCTACGCAACCCTCACCCAATCGCCTCATCAAGCACTTCCACCCAATGCCGCACAGGCGTTGCCGTGCCGCTTTGCAAGTGCTGGATGCACCCCACATTGGCGCTGATGATGGTGTGGGCTTTCAAGGGTTCTAGCTGCACGAGTTTGCGGTTGCGCAGCTGTGTCGCCAGCTCGGGTTGCAGCACCGAGTAGGTGCCTGCCGAGCCGCAGCACAGGTGGCTTTCTACGGCCGCCAACTGCACCTCAAAACCCAACTCAGCCAAATGCGATTCAACGCCGCCGCGCAACTGTTGGCCATGTTGCAAAGTGCAGGGCGGATGAAATGCCAGCTTCGGTTTTGCTTCTTCCTTGCCGCGCTTCTTCAGTTTGGGTTTGATGGTTGCCACCATGCCTGGCAGCATCTCACTCAAATCAACAGTTAACTCGCTGATGCGCTTGGCTTTGTCTGCGTAGTCGGGGTCGTGCGCCAGCGCGTGGCCATAGTCTTTAACAGTGACACCGCAGCCCGATGCATTCATCACGATGGCTTCTACTTTGCCTTGTGTCGTGAGGCCATTCACCAGCGGCCACCAAGCGTCGATGTTGCGGCGCATGTCCGCCAAGCCGCCTTGTATGTCGGCCAAGTGCGTGCGAATGGCGCCGCAGCAGCCGGCACCGTCAGCCACCAGCGTTTGGATGCCCGCCGCGTCCAGCACCCGCGCTGTTGCGCTGTTGATGTT
The DNA here is from genome assembly GCA_043776165.1 of Rubrivivax sp. Classification (GTDB taxonomy): domain Bacteria; phylum Pseudomonadota; class Gammaproteobacteria; order Burkholderiales; family Burkholderiaceae_C; genus Rubrivivax. The sequence goes on from JAYVRO010000075.1 coordinate 3,191, forward strand.
GGGCATCATGCTGGGCTGCACGCAGCCCAAAAGCATCAGCACTTTGCGTTTGTGTTCCCGTGTGGGCCACTGGTGCGCACGTGGGCTGCCTTTGGCGGGCACTTTGTTTTTCAGCGCTTGAGGCAAGAGTGGGCGCATCATTTGGCCCAGCTTCATGGCCGGGCCAAAAAGCGGCGACGTGAGGCCCGCTTTGAGCGCACCACGCATCAGCTTTTCACTCGCCGGGCGTTCAACTCGCTCTTCCACCAGCTTGCGGCCAATGTCAATCAGTTGGCCATATTGCACGCCGCTGGGGCAGGTGCTTTCGCAGTTTCGGCAGGTCAGGCAACGGTCCAGGTGCAGTTGTGTTTTGCGCGTGGGCGTTGCGCCTTCCAGCACCTGTTTGATGAGGTAGATACGGCCACGCGGGCCGTCCAACTCGTCGCCCAACAGTTGATACGTGGGGCAGGTGGCGGTGCAGAAACCGCAGTGCACACATTTGCGCAGAATAGCTTCAGCGGCTTCACCGTCGGGCGTGCCTTTGAACTCGGGGCTGAGGTGGGTTTGCATCCGGTGTCGGTCAATTCAAGCGAGTTCGTAGGACAGCACCCAATAGTGCTCGAAGTCGATCCACTGCGGGCTGCGCGCACGTGGGCCCAGCATCGCAAAAGCGGCGTCACACGAAGGGAAGTTTTTTAACACTTCATGTTGGCTGCCGTCGTCCAGGCTGCGGTTTTGATACGTATTGCCTTGTGCGTCGCGGCGGGTGATGGGTGTGCTGCTGGTTTGCACATAACTGTTGTCAAGAAAAACAACGCGTGCGCCACTTTCCAGTTTGGTGTGCAGCAGCGTTAGCCACTGCGGCAAATCTTGCAGCAGCACATGGCTCCACCAGCAGCCTGCAAAAGCCGCGCTGAACGTGGCGCTGCCCAGTTCGACCATCGTGTAGGCGTCGACCTTGGCGAACTGCACCTTGCCTGCTGGCATGGTTTTGTTTTGCGCCACTGCCATGGTTTCGGGGTTGAGGTCGGTGGCCAGCCACTGCGTGCAGTCGCGCGCGGCGTGGGGCGTCCACCAGCCCGTGCCGCAAGCAATTTCCAGCACGCGCCGGTCTTTGAAGGGCGCGCTGATCCAGGCTTCCATGGCGCGCAAGTCGGTTTGCCGCTCGGGTTTGAAGTACACCCGTTCGTAGTACGCCGCGCGCTGGGCGTAGTAGCTTTGCATGTCTTCAACCACAGTGTTGACTGCACTCATCACAGGTCTTTGTACAAACGGCCGCGGTTAAAGAGGCCATCGGGATCAAAAGCCTTTTTCAGATCGCGATGAATGCGATCCAAGGGTGGTGCCAAGGGCGCAAAAACCTCGCTCTGTTTATTCAAGCCGCGAAACAAACTGGCATGGCCACCCACAGCAGCTGCGGCGTCACGCAGCGCCTGGGCAGGCGCGGTGGTACACAACCAGCGTTGGGCGCCACCCCATTCCACCAATTGCTCACCGGAGAGCTTGAGCGGCGGCGCCGTTTGCGGCACCGACAAGCGCCACAGCGCGGCGCCGCCTTGCACGGCTTTGTTTGCCCCGGCAAAAAACTCATCACGCTGGTCACGCAAACCGGTCCAGAACTGCGTTGCCAAAGGAGGCTCGATCAGCTCGCCGCCCAGCTTCGTTTGTGCAGCTTGCACCGCTGCGCCAGCGCCAGACAGGCGCAACACCAACGTGCCCTCCCACCATGCGCTGGCGTTGATGGGCAAAGGTTCGCCGCCCCAATGGTTGAGTTGCCGCAGGGCTGCGTCTTGGTCCATCTCAAAACGCAGGGTGCTGCTCGCCACGGCTTGCGGCAAGACTTTGAGTGAGACCTCGCAGATCACACCCAAGATGCCCATGGAGCCCGCAAGCAGACGTGACACGTCATAACCCGCCACGTTTTTCATCACCGTGCCGCCGAAGTTCAAAAGCTCGGCCTGGCCATTGAGCAAAGTGGCACCCAAAACATAGTCACGCACGCTGCCCACAGCGGCTCGCGCAGGGCCAGACAGACCTGCTGCCACCATACCGCCCACGGTGCCGCCTTGGCTAAAGCGGGGTGGCTCGAAGGGCAGGCATTGACCCTGATCAGCCAGCGCAGCCTCCAGCTCGGCCAAGGGTGTGCCGGCGCGCACCGTGACCACCAACTCACTGGGCTCGTAGCTGCCGATGCCAGTGAGTGTTGAAACGTTCAATGTTTCGCCGTGTTGAGGGCCGCCATAAAAGGCTTTGGAGTTGCCACCGCGGATGTCCAAAGTTCGCTGGGCCAAGCGCGCAGCTTGGACTTGCTCAACGAGTTGCTTCAGCGCGGCGTCTGTGGTCATGTGAAACGTTGGTTGAGCAGTCAAAACCGCTCTAGTTCAGGAAACGCCAGCAAGCCCTTTTTCACATGCATCCGGCCATATTCCGCGCAGCGTTGCAATGTCGGGATGACCTTGCCGGGGTTGAGCGTGCCTTGCGCGTCAAAAGCGCGCTTCACAGCAAACATTTGCTCGCGCTCTTCGCTGCTGAATTGCACACACATGGAGCTGAGTTTTTCAACCCCCACGCCGTGTTCGCCAGTGACCGTGCCGCCCATGGCCACGCTGGTTTCCAAGATGTCGGCGCCAAATAGTTCAGCGCGGTGCAATTGATCGGCGTCGTTGGCGTCAAACAAGATGAGTGGGTGCAGGTTGCCGTCTCCGGCATGGAAAACATTGCAGCAAGCCAAGCCGTACTTGATCTCCATTTGCGCAATGGCCAACAAGATGTCAGCCAAACGTTTGCGGGGAATGGTGGAGTCCATGCACATGTAGTCGGGGCTGATGCGGCCTGACGCCGGGAAAGCGTTTTTACGCCCGCTCCAAAATTTCAGGCGCTGCGCTTCGTCCCTGGAGACTTCCATGCGCGCAGCGCCGGCACCGGCCAAGACGTCCAACATGCGCTCAATTTCTTCGGCCACTTCTTCCGGTGTGCCATCACTTTCGCAGAGCAAGATGGCTTGGGCGTTCAAGTCGTAACCAGCGTGCACAAAGTCTTCAACGGCCGCTGTCATGGGCTTGTCCATCATCTCCAGGCCCGCCGGGATGATGCCTGCGGCAATGATGGCGGCCACGGCGTCACCGGCTTTGCGGATGTCGTCAAAACTGGCCATGATGCAGCGCGCGAGTTGCGGTTTGGGCACGAGCTTGACGGTGGCTTCCAACGTGACGGCGAGCATGCCTTCACTGCCCACCAACACGCTCATCACGTCCAGGCCCGCGCTGTCCAGCGACAAGCTGCCAAACGTGATGGGTTCGCCTTGCACCGAGAGCCCGCGCACTTGCAAAACGTTGTGCAAAGTCAGGCCGTATTTCAAGCAGTGCACACCGCCAGAGTTTTCGGCAATGTTGCCGCCGATGGTGCAGGCAATTTGACTGGATGGATCGGGTGCGTAGTACAGACCAAAGGGTGCAGCCGCTTCGCTGATGGCCAGGTTGCGCACGCCGCATTGCACCGTGGCAGTGCGGCTGAATTTGTCAATCTTGATGATCTTGTTGAACTTGGCCAGCGAGAGCGTCACGCCCAAGGCATGCGGTAGGGCGCCGCCTGACAAGCCCGTGCCTGCCCCCCGTGCCACCACGGGCACGGCCAAGCGGTGGCATTCGCGCAGCACGGCGGCCACTTGGTCTTCAGTTTCTGGCAATACCACCACCATCGGCTGTTCGCGGTAGGCGGTGAGGCCGTCGCATTCGTAGGGCGTGGTGTCTTCGCTGTGCCAGAGTAATGCGTGGGCGGGCAGCACAGCGCGCAGCGCGGTCACGACCTCGGTTTGACGTTGTGCACGCGTGTCTGTGGCTTGGGCGCTGTACTGTGGCAAAGGCTGTGGCAAGGGCGCGTTCATGGCAGCGACTTTAGCGCCCCGACCCTGTCACACCTCTCCCACGAATACAGTGAGTACCCCGGTATAGCCATACAAGTGATGGCGGGCAATTTCGCCAGCGGCAAAAAAGCCTGCCAATGGCACGTCACCCAAAGCGTGCTGGATGATTTGCAGCTCTGCACTGGGCCCACCAAAGTGAGGGCCTCCCCGGCCTGTGCAGCTCACGTAGTGCGCACCCAGGATGCGTTTTGTGACGGGGGCGGTGTCGTCGGCAGGGGAGAGCTCCTCGCGGATTTCAGAGCAAATGCGCACCAAGTCGCGCCGTGCAGCTTGCACATCACGCTGGCAAAAAGCCAGGCGCATGCCCGGCTCCACCACATCGGCCAGAGCCACCGCTTGGCGGGCGGGGTCCAGGCCAATCAGGTGGCGCACTTTGGTGTCAGCGCCAAATTGGCCGCCACGCTCAAAGAGCATGTCGTTGGCGCCTGACAAGCCCACCAACGTAGACTGCAAACGTGGCATCACAGCGCGAGGGTTGTCGAGGTTGGCGATGCCCAGGTCGGACAACAAACAGCTCAAAGCGGGTTGGCCGTCGAGCTCAACCACGACGTTGCGTTCGGCCTTGGTGACACGACGCTGCGCCCCAGCGGGTTGGCAACCTTGGGTGACGCGTGAGATCAAAGCCACATCAGCACTGAAGGCCACACCTGAAAGACCACCGCGCCAAATGCCATCGGCCATGTGGAAGCCACCCTGCCGCGATGAAGCCAAACCGCCAAACAAGTAGTGCGACTCTGTGCGCTGGCTCATCTCAAGAATCAACTCATCCAGATCATGCGTGGCAGCGTCTGCATGCACCAAAGCGCTAAAAGGCTGAATGCGGGACAGCGGCTTGGCGCCTGAGAAAACCTCAAATTGATCGGCAGGCAGCGCCGCGAGCATGAGCACCAAGCCAGGTTCGTCAAAGTACTCCACACCATTGGCGCACACGCCG
>JAYVRO010000076.1:0-8023 GCA_043776165.1 Rubrivivax sp.
ACGTAGTGCGCCGCCTCCTTGGTGGTGATGTGCTCAAACACCACGCGCAGCTCGGGGAAGTCTCGCCGCAGAGGTTGCATCACCCTGTCGATGAACACGGCTTCGCGGTCGAACAGATCGATCTCGGGGTCGGTCACTTCGCCATGCACCAAGAGCAGCAAGCCCGCGCGCTGCATGGCTTCCAGCGTGGCGTAGGTCTTGCGGATGTCGCTCACGCCGGCGCTGCTGTTGGTGGTGGCACCAGCGGGGTAAAACTTGAGTGCCACGACACCCGCGCTCTCGGCGAGCGCTATCTCGCTGGGCGGTGTGTTGTCGGTGAGATAAAGCGTCATCAAGGGGGTGAAGCCGCTGCCCGTTGGCAATGCCGCCAAGATGCGTTCACGGTAGGCCAGCGCCAGCGCCGTGGTCGTGATCGGCGGCCGCAAATTGGGCATCACGATGGCCCTGGCAAATTGCTGCGCGGTGTAGGGCAGCACGGCGGCCATGGCGGCGCCATCGCGCAAGTGCACATGCCAGTCGTCGGGGCGGGTCAAAGTTAATGCGGCGTCCATGGGCTTCATTCTCGCACCGCGTGCACAAGCAAAGAAGATCTTGGCACGGTGAAAGCCGTCTGGCAGTGAATACTGTCAAACGTTAATCAATGAATCGACACATTCAAATTGAGACTCTGTAAATTCAAGTCTTAACACAGCAGACTCTTATTGTCGTGGTATGGTCGCGACTGCCAAAACTTGAATAAGTTCGGTGCTAAAAACAAACCAAATCAGAGTTTGTAGGGAGTGCGGCCCCGCAGGTATTGTTTGAATACGTTTCCCAACTCGGATTGAACCGGACTCCACCATGAGCAAGACTTACGAACAGATCGTGCAACAGATTGAAGCCCTCAAGGCGCAAGCTGAAAAACTGCGGCGCGTTGAAATCGACGGCGTTGTTGGCCGCATCAAGAAGGCCATCTTCACCTATGGCTTGACCCCGGCAGATCTGGGTTTTGGTGCCGCCGTGGCGGGCACGAAGCTCAGCTTCAAGAAGAAGCCCGGCCCCAAGCGCAAAGGTGTCAAAGCCGCTTCCAAACCCGCCAGCAAGGGTGTCGTTCGTTTCCGCGACGTCAACGGCAACACCTGGGTGGGACGTGGCCCGCGCCCGAAGTGGCTGCGCGACGCCATTGCGAGCGGCAAGACGGCGCAAGACTTCTTGATCTAATTATTGAGATGAGCTGAAAGTTCAGCGCCCTGGGCGCGCAGTCAATGCCCTCTCGCGCCGCACTCGTTTCAGGAACACTCTTTGCGCTCGTGGCCGGTCTCTTGTGGGGATTGGTTTTCATCGCCCCTTTGTTGTTGCCGCAATACCCTGCCGCCTTGCTGAGTGTCGGGCGCTACTTGGCATTTGGCTTGGTGGCGCTGCCGCTGGCTTGGTGGGACCGGCAGCGGATTGCGCAGTTGACGCGCGCCGACTGGCTTGAAGCGACACGCCTGGCCTTGATCGGCAATCTTGTTTATTACTTGTTTCTGTCGGCTGCAATTCAAAGTGTTGGCGCACCCTTGCCGACCATGATCATTGGCACTTTGCCTGTGGTGATTGCACTCAGTTCTAACGTTCGAGACAAACAACGCGATGGGCAATTGTCCTGGCGCCAATTGTTGCCGTCATTGATGTTGGTTGTGGTGGGGATTGTTTGTGTCCATCACGCCGAGTGGCAGGTCCTGTCGGGTGTGACTGCCCAAGCGGACGCGCCACCGCCATGGCTGCGGCAAGTCACCGGCGCCTTGCTGGCTGTCGGCGCGGTGGTGTGCTGGACCTGGTACCCGTTGCGCAATGCCGACTGGCTGCGTGCTCATCCTGAGCGTTCGCCGAACACCTGGGCCACGGCCCAGGGGCTGGCTACCTTGCCACTGGCACTGGTGGGCTTGGTGATGCTGTGGGTGTGGGAGCTGGCCTACAACGGCGCCGAAGCGTCGCAAGCTGCCGTCTCGCTTCTGGGCGCCACACCGGCAAGCTTTGTGGGCCTGATGTTGACCTTGGGTTTGTTGGCTTCGTGGTTGGGCACCCTGTGTTGGAACGAGGCCAGCCAGCGCTTGCCCACCAGCATTGCCGGGCAACTCATCATATTCGAGACCTTGTCGGCACTGGCCTACGCCTTTGTGTTGCGCCAGCAGTGGCCAAGTGGGTTGACGATGGCAGGCATCGTGCTCCTCATCGCAGGTGTGCTCAGCGCGCTGCGCTTGCGGCCTCGGCCGGCAGCCGCGCCGGTGTCACGAAGAGCGGCTTGACCCGTGACTTGCCGCCGGCGCGGAGCTGGCCCGCGAGAACGCAGTGTCAACGCAAGTCCACGTCGTCAGGCAGCTCGTTGGTCTTGTGGGTGCCCGGTGCGAGTGGGTAGAACTGGCACAGCAAGGCGTCGATTTGCGCGATGGTTTGCGAGAGCCCCGCTTCAAACTGGCCCGCACGAAACGAGTCACTCATCTCAAGTGTTAAGGCTTGCCAGGCTTCGCCGCTGACGCGGCGCGCCATCCCTCGATCGGCAACGATCTCGATGCTGCGCTCGGCCAGCAGCAGGTAGATGAGCACCCCATTGTTGTGCTCGGTATCCCACACACGCAGTTTGCCAAACAGTGTGATGGCGCGGGCCCGGGCGCTGAGGCTCTTGAGCAAATAGGAAAGTGGCAGACCGGCTTCGATGGAGATGCGAATTTCACCGCTGTGCCGGGTCTCGCTGCTGTGCACCTGGGCTTGCAGTCGGGCCAGCGCGGCGGGGTCAATGGCGCGGCGCACATCGCGCTCGTCCCACCAACGGTGTTTGAAGATGCGCAGAAGTTTGTTCATGTCGCTACCAGTCGCCCGAGGCGCCACCGCCACCAAAGTCGCCACCACCGCCCGACGAAAACCCTCCGCCAGAACTGCTGCCACCCGAACTCCAGCCGCCGCCGCCGCCGCCGCCCCATCCGCCCCAAGACGAGGTGCCGCGCCCCCCGCTTCCTCCGCCCACGCCGATGCGTCGCGCCGCGCTGCCCACGCCCATCAAGAGCACTGCCAACGCCGCCACCATGCCCGCCAGCCCAGCCAACATCAGGCTTTGGCTGAACCACCAAACCACCGCGCCAAACCCCGCTCCCGAGGCCAGCGTGCCCAGCTTGCGCCCGAGCACACCACTGGCAATGCGGCCCAAGACCGGTACTGCAACCAGGAGAAAAATGCCCAGGTCTTGCAGTTGAAAGTCAAAGAGATTGCTGCTGTTGGACGAGCTGGCGTTGCCGCTTGTGCTGGGTGGCGTGGGCAAGGCTTCACCACGAATGTGTAATGTCAATTGTTCAACCGCCGCTGTCAAGCCCCCGGCATAGTCGTCAGCACGGAAGGCCGCGCGCATCTGCTGGTCAATGATCTTTTTGGTGGCCAGATCGGGCAGGGCGCCTTCGAGTGTTTTGGCCACTTCGATGCGCACACGGCGGTCAGCTTTGGCCACCACGATGAGCACACCATCGCCGACAGCCCGCCGCCCGATCTTCCAACTGTCGGCCACGCGCTGCGCGTAGCTGGTGATGTCTTCGGGCTGGGTGCTGGGCAGCATCAGCACCACCACTTGCGCGCCCGTGCTGCGCTCCAGCTCGGCAAGTTGCGTTCGCAGCGCTTGTTGCTGCGAAGCGTTCAGCGTGCCGGTGCTGTCCATCACCTGCCCACTGAGCGTGGGCACGGGCAGCACATCTTGTGTTGCCTGCTGCGCGCGCAGGGGGGGCGAGATGAACATTTGAAGTAAGAGCAACGCCGCCGCCGTCAGCGCGGCCCGCCAGCCGCGGTGAGGTGGGCGCAAGGTGGTGTGCATGGACAAGCTCCGCAGGGCCTTTACTTCGATGCCGCTGGTGCCGGTGTCGGTGCTGCTGTGGTGGCTGTTGTTCCTGTGGTGGGGGCCACCACAGGCTTGTCAAAGTTGACCGCTGGGGGCGCACTGATGGCCGCTTCATTGGCCACCGTGAAACTGGGCTTGACGCTGTAACTGAACACCATGGCCGTCAAATTGCTGGGAAAGCTGCGTGCCAACACGTTGTACTGCGCGACGGTCTTGATGTAGCGGTTGCGCGCCACGGTGATGCGGTTCTCTGTGCCTTCCAATTGCACGCGCAGGTCTTGAAATCCTTGGTTGGCCTTGAGGTTTGGGTAACTCTCACTCACCACCATCAAACGCGACAAAGCGCCGGTCAACTCGCCTTGTGCGGCCTGGAACTTGGCAAATGCTTCGGGGTTGTTGATGAGCTCTGGCGTGGCGTTGATGCTGGTGGCGCGGGCTCGGGCTTGCACCACTTTGGTCAGCGTGTCTTGTTCAAAATTGGCTTCGCCTTTGACACTGGCCACGATATTGGGGATGAGGTCGGCGCGGCGCTGGTATTGGTTCAACACCTCGCTCCAACCGGCCTTGACTTCTTCGTCCAGGCGCTGAAAGTCGTTGTAGCCGCAACCGGAGAGAGCCAGCAGCGTGGCCAAACTCAGAAAGCGCACAAATCGGGTGATCGAAAGCTGCAATGTCATCAAAGGTCTCCTGAAGAAGCGGGGGCGATGGTACGCGGGCTCAGCCCCGTCTGTGGGGCTGCCGACGCGGCAGAGGGTGAGGCTTGCGCCCATCAGGTGCAGACCAGACAAATGCGGCTGCGAACAAGGCTTTCAAGGCGCACCCAGATAATCGCACCCATGTTTGCCTCCCTCCAAAACGACACTTTCCTGCGCGCTTGTTTGCGCCAGCCCGTGGCCTACACCCCCGTGTGGTTGATGCGTCAAGCCGGGCGCTACTTGCCCGAGTACCGCGCCACGCGCGCCACTGCGGGCAGTTTCATGGGGCTGGCCACGAATGTGGACTTCGCTACCGAGGTCACGTTGCAGCCGCTGGCGCGCTACGCGCTGGACGCAGCCATCCTCTTTTCCGACATCCTCACCGTGCCTGACGCCATGGGCCTGGGCCTGAGTTTTGCGCTGGGTGAAGGCCCGCGCTTTGCGCATCCCGTGCGTGACGAGACCGCCGTGGCGGCCTTGCGTGTGCCTGACATGAACAAGCTGCGCTATGTGTTTGACGCCGTCACTTCAATCCGCAACGCCTTGCAAGGCCGCGTGCCCTTGATCGGCTTCTCGGGCAGCCCCTGGACCTTGGCTTGCTACATGGTTGAAGGCGCGGGCTCGGACGACTACCGACTTGTCAAAAGCATGCTGTACGCGCGGCCCGACTTGATGCATCGCATGCTGCAAGTCAATGCCGAAGCCGTGACAACTTACTTGAACACGCAAATCGACGCGGGCGCCCAGGCCGTGATGATTTTTGATTCTTGGGGCGGTGTCTTGGCCGACGCTGCTTTCCAGCGCTTCAGCCTCGACTACACGCGCCGTGTTGTGCAAGGCTTGCAGCGCGAAAAGGATGGCCAGCGGGTGCCCGTCATCGTCTTTACCAAGGGCGGTGGCCTGTGGTTGGATCAAATCGCTGATTGCGGCGCCGACGTGGTGGGTGTGGACTGGACCGTGAACCTGGCCCAGGCGCGCCAACGTTTGGGCTTACGCGTTGCCTTGCAAGGCAACCTCGACCCGAGCGTGCTCTTTGCGCCGCCCGCTGTGGTGGCCGAACAAGCCATTCAGGTGCTCGACAGCTTTGGCTCACCTCAAAGGTTAGATGGCGGCTGGGATGGCCATGTTTTTAACCTCGGCCACGGCATCAACCAACACACACCGCCCGAACATGTGTCGGTGCTCGTGGACACTGTGCACACACATTCCAAGCGCCTGATCTCTCAGCCTGTTGCCAACGCTGCTGCCAACACTGTTGTCAACGCTTTTGCCAACTTGTCTCAGGGTCATTCATCAGTCACCGGCGCTTGACTTGTCCCCAATATTGATGCAGCCCTTGACGCGCGCCTTGCGTTCATTGACTGCCCCGACATATTCACCTCAGGCACGGCTAAGTCATTGATTTGCAACGGCACGCCGGGCTGCTTCGAAATCGGGCAAGCTAACGCAGAGCCCCAGAAATCAAGCACTTGGCCGGTCTGAATGCGGCTTACCCACAACGTTATCCACAGTCTCGGTGGACAGGTCAAAAACCCCTTGTTGATCATGAACTTAGGTGTGTTCATTGAAGTCAAGCCGAGCTTGTTGATGCAAGTGCGATGGGCACAGCGATGAGCGCGCCACAAATGCTCGGTGTGGCCGTCGAAACACCGCAGCACGCGGGGCTTGCTGGCGTGCTGAGCTACCTGAGTGAGCAGGCACTTGCGCCGGGGACCTTGGTCACTGTGCCGCTGGGCAAACGCGAGTTACCGGGCATTGTTTGGCGTGGCGCGCCAACGGTGGTGGATGCCACACAACTTCGTCCTATCAGCCAAGTGTTGTCGTCGCTGCCACCGCTGTCCGCAGCCTGGCTCGATTTGGTGGATTTCGCCAGTGCGTACTACCAGCGCGGCGTGGGTGAGTTGGCGCTCACAGTGTTGCCACCTGAGCTGCGCCGGCTCGACGACGCGGCCTTGGCGCGGCGCATTAAACGCTGGTTGATCGATGTCGTTGCCGTGGCGCCATCGACATTGCCATCGACATTGCCGTCGACATCGCGGTCGTCGGCGCCGACGTCAACCCCCTCCCCGAGCAGCACTGTGCCTGAACTGGCGGTTCAGCAAGTGGCTGCGTTGGCCGTCATCAAAGCGGCCGGCGCCGCCACCACCCTGGTGCATGGCGTCACGGGCAGCGGCAAAACCGAGATTTATCTGCGCGCCGTTGACGACGCCCTGGCCGCTGGCCGTCAGGCGCTGGTGATGGTGCCCGAGATCAACCTCACGCCGCAACTTGAAGATCGTTTTGCATTGCGCTTTCCAGGGCGGGTGCTGGTCAGCTTGCACAGCCGTTTGACACCAGCGCAGCGCTTGCGTCATTGGCTGCTGGCGCACCTGGGGCGCGCAGACATCGTGCTGGGCACTCGCCTGGCGGTGTTTGCGTCGATACCGCGCCTGGGCCTGATCGTGGTCGACGAAGAGCACGACCCGTCCTTCAAACAGCAAGAGGGCGCACGGTATTCGGCGCGCGACCTGGCCGTCTACCGCGGGCACTTGGAGGGTGTGCCCGTCCTTCTGGGGTCGGCTACACCGTCGCTGGAGAGCTGGCAGCGTGTCATCGACAAGCGCTACCACCTGGCCACCCTGGCCGAGCGTGTGGGTGCTGGCGCGATGCCCCGTGTTCGTGTGGTGGACATGCGCACCTTGCCGGCCGTGAACGGTGAAGCGCCCGTGCTGGCACCGGCTTTGTTGCAAGCCATCACCGAGCGCATCGCGCGGGGCGAACAAAGCCTCGTGCTGCTTAACCGGCGAGGTTACGCGCCCGTGTTGCACTGCTCAGCGTGCTCGTGGAAGAGCGCCTGCGCACATTGCAGCGCCTGGCGGGTGTTCCACAAAGGCGACCGCACCTTGCGCTGTCATCACTGCGGTTTTACCGAACGTGTGCCCCGGGCTTGCCCCGACTGCGGCAACCTCGACATCAGCCCGCTTGGGCGCGGCACTGAAAAGTTGGAAGAGCAGTTGACGGCGCTTTTGCCCGGTGCGCGCATTGCCCGCATCGACGCTGACAGCACGCGCTTGCAGGGCGCATTGCAAGCCCAACTCGCTGCCGTGCATGCTGGTGATGTGGACGTGCTGGTGGGCACGCAGATGGTGGCCAAGGGCCATGACTTTCGGCGCATGACCCTGGTCGCGGCCGTGAACCCCGATGGCGCACTTTTCAGCAGCGACTTTCGCGCGCCAGAGCGCTTGTTTGCCCTGCTCATGCAGTCCGCTGGCCGTGCCGGGCGTGATGCAGAACAGGCCGCGCGCAGCGAGATGTGGGTGCAGACCAGCAGCCCACAGCACCCGCTTTACGCCGCCCTGCGCGCGCACAACTTTGAGTCCTTTGCCACACAACTTTTGAGCGAGCGGCGTGCCAGTGCCTTGCCCCCCTACACCCACCTGGCCTTGATGCGCGCTGAAGCGGCGCAAGCCGACATCGCCCTGGCCTTTTTGCAAGCCGCCACCGCACTGGC
>JAYVRO010000077.1:0-2438 GCA_043776165.1 Rubrivivax sp.
GCGAAGTAGGAGCCCCTCAAGCCATAACGAAAGCTGAGTGCACCCACGGCGGCGGCCACAACACCCGCAGCCAACATCGCCAGCAGCAAGGCCAACCAGGCATTCAACCCCAAGCCCATTTGCGCCAGCGCTTGAACGTAGGCGCCGCAACCAAAAAAGAGCGCGTGGCCGAACGAGAACTGCCCGCCAAAACCGGCCAGGATGTTCCAGGCCTGCGACAAAAGCGCGGCGTAAAGCACCATCAAGACAAAACCGAGCGTCACACCGGAATCAACGTTTGAGGTGAGCAATACCACGCCCACCACCAAGGCGCCGATGCCCAGCAAGTCGCGCTGCAAGCTCTTGATCACACCCGTGCCCCAAACAGGCCCATGGGGCGAAACAGCAGCACGACGATGAAGATCACGAAGATGCCAATCTGGCCGAGCGATTCACCCAAGACAAGCCCGCACACCGACTCGACCACGCCGATCAGCAGGCCGCCCAGCAGCGCGCCACCAAAGCTGCCCATGCCCCCCAGCACCACGATGGTGAAGGACACCAGCACAAAACCGCCGCCCACTTGCGGGTTGACGTAGTACGCGGGCAGCAAAAAGCAGGCGGCCGCGCCCAGGCAAGCCAGGCCAATGCCAAAGCTCATGGCGTAAACATGTTCGACATCGATGCCCATCAATTTGGCGCCCATGGGCTCTTTGGCCACGGCGCGGATGGCGCGGCCCAGGTCGCTGTGCTGGATAAACACCATCAACAGCGCGCAGGCCACCAAGGCCCCACCAAAGGCCAGGAGTTTGGGCAGCGCAATGAAGGCTGGGCCAATGGCGATGGTGGTCAGCGTGTAGGCGGTGTCGATGCTGCGCGTGTCGCTTTTGAAGAACATCAGCGCGGCGTTTTCAAGCACGATGGCAATGCCCAAGGTGGCGAGCAAGATGTTCTCGTCACGGCCCCGCGCGGCGCGATTGATGACGCCACGCTGCAAGCCGTAGCCCAGCGCAAACATGGCGCACACCACGATCGGCAGCGCGGCGTAGGGGTCGATGCCCAGCGCCGTTTTGAGCCACCAAACAGCGTACAGCGCCACCATCAAGGCCGCGCCATGCGCGAAGTTGATGATGTGCAAAACGCCGTAGATGAGCGTGAGACCCAGCGCAATCAGCGCGTAGACGGCGCCGGTGGTCAGCCCACCCAGCACGCTGGGGAAGAGAATGTTGAAGTCAAGCAATAGTGACGTCCGCTCTTGTGCCTGCTCAGGTGTCCGCGCTTACGCCCGCTCTCACGCTCTCACGCTCGCAACGGAAACACCGGGTCGGCCTCGCGGTACTCACGCGGCACGATCACGCGGATGTCGCCCTTGATGACCTGCGTCATCAAAGGCTGCGCGCCCATGTTCTGACCGTTCTCGAAGCGCGTGGCGCCGTAGGGCATGAAATGGTCAGCGAAAGCGCTCTTGGCCAAGGCGTCGATGATGGCCGCGCGATCAGCGCTTTTGGCGCGCTCGATGGCGTCAGCCAACAAACGCACCGCTGTGTAGGTGTTGAAGATTTCATAGCTGAAAAAGAGACCCTTGGCTTCAACACGTTTGCGCAGCTCCAGCGCACGTTTGTCTTGGGGGTTGAACCAGTGATTGCAGTCAATGATGCCGTTGGCCGCGTCAGGGAACTCCTTCAAGAACTTGTAGCTCGAAGCCGCGCCGCCGAGCACCGAATAAATCGCCTTGGGCTGCACTTTTTGCTGCTGCATGGTGCGCACCAACAGCGCGTATTCGTTGAAGTAGTTGGCGGGGATGACGATGTCGGGGTTGAGGGCCTTCATGCGCAGCACGATGTTGTTGAAGTCGCGCGTGGGGTTGGCGTGTTTGATGACCTCTTTCACCTCAAAACCATAGCCCGGCAACTCGCGCGCCAAGAGGTTGGCTGTGCCGGTGCCAAAGAGGCTTTCTTCGTGAATGATCATCACCGTCTTGGCAGGCTTGCCCGCCACGGTGTTGAGCACATGCAAGTTGCTCACAGCGACTTGCGCGCAGGTCGTGTAGCCCGGGCCAAAGCGGAAGGTGTTTTTCAGGCCGCGCTGCACGATCTGGTCGGCCACGCCGATGTCCACCACATGGGGCAGACCGTAACGCGCCGCAGTTTGTGTGGTGGCCAAGCAGATGGCCGAGGCAAAAGCCCCCACCACAGCCGAGCAGCCCGCTTCGTTCATTTTTTCGACTTCAGCGCTGCCCGCTTGTGGCGTGCTTTGGGCGTCGCCCAACATCACGTCGAGCTTGGCACCACCGAGTGACTTGATGCCCGTTTTGTTGATGTCTTCAATGGCCATCAACGCGCCTTCACGGCACTGCTGACCCGAGAACGCCAAGGCGCCGGTGACGGGGTGCAAGATGCCCACTTTCACGGCCTTGGCCTGGGCCCCGGCCACCAACGGAAAGGCCAGTGCGGAGGCGG
>JAYVRO010000078.1:0-2434 GCA_043776165.1 Rubrivivax sp.
GGCAAGCGCATGTGCTCGTTGCCCACGCCCACGAGCGCGTCGATGAGCTTCAAGTTCTGCACGAGCTTGTTCGACACATCCAAGTGCAGCATGGGCGTCATCCACTGATACAGCGGCAAGGCCTCATCAAAGCGGCCGGCTCGCATCAAATCAAAAAGCGCCACCGTTTCACGCGGGAAAGCGCACCCGACACCGGCCAGCAGGCCATCGCAACCCAGGGCCAGGCCTTCAAAGGCCAGGTCGTCAACGCCCAAAAAGAGTTGGTAGCGATGGCCCACGGTGTTGCGCAGGTCGGTAATGCGGCGGATGTCACCACTGCTTTCTTTGATGGCGGCGATCCATTCGCAATCGGCCAGCGCCAGCATGTGCGCGGGCAGTAGATCAACGCGGTAAGCGACAGGGTTGTTGTAGACCATGAGCGGTTTTTGCGCCGCTTTGGCCATGGCGCGCACATTGGCCATGGCCTCACGCGCATCGGCCACGTAAATGACCGAAGGCATGACCATGAAGCCGGCCACACCGAGCTGATTGGCACCGTCGATGTAGCGCAGCGCCTCGCGCGTGCTGGTCTCTGACACGTTGGCCAACACAGGGACGCGGCCCGCTGCGGCGCCGAGCGCAATCTGGGCCACTTCGAGCTTTTCTTCCAGGCGCAGGGTGCTGGCTTCGCCCAGCGAGCCGCAGGTGACCAGGCCATGAATGCCGTTGCGGATTTGAAAGTCGATGTGCCGCGCAGTGCCCTCGGCGTCAATGCGTTCATCGGCAAAAAACTTGGTCGTGACGGCCGGGAAGATGCCTTGCCATAGAGGCTGCTGTGCGGTGGGATTCATGAATGCTCCGGCGGGATCAGGGATCGGGTGATTCAGCCTGACTAAATTGATCAGATCAATATGCTACCGATATATTTGCACCACCCAGCAAGTGCTTTCACTGACGACGGTCGAATGTCGTGGGCTCGACGACTCTGCGTCGAACCGGCTCTTGCCGTTGCAGCACGGGCCAGGGGAGGTAACCAGTGCGCTTCATCGCAGACTTAGCGCTTGCGACGAGCGCGATGCCAGCGGCCCTTCAGGGTTGGCGCCCCAGGTACTGCGGACCCACGGCTTGCAGCGCTGCGGCCGTGATGCCCAGCGCAGCCAAGCCAGGCAGTTGGCCGCTGGCCACGTTGGGCGTTTGCATCGAGGCGATGTTGTCGCGCGACATCAAGGGTTCGCCGGGCAGCAGCTCCATCGCTGCGGCCTGCAGCCAGCCAATAAAGCTTGGCAAAGGCAGCTGGGCTCTTTCATGTCCCGACCAACGCCCGGCCAGGCGTACGAGCTCGCTCAGCGTGTAGACCTGGGGGCCGGCACATTCATATACCTGGCCGATGGTGTCGGGCCGGTCCAGGCTGCTGGCGATGGCACTGGCCACGTCTTCCACCCAAACAGGTTGGAAGCGGGCGCTGCTGCTGGCCAGCGGGATCAGTGGGGCGAACCGCTGCAAGGAAGCAAACAGGTTGAGGAAACGGTCCTCGGCGCCAAAGATCACTGACGGCCTGAACACTGTCGTTTGAAGGTTTTTCTCCGCACGCAGGACGGCTTCGCCCTGGGTCTTGCTGCGCAGGTAGTCGGACGGCGCGTTCACCCCCACACCCAACGCACTGACGTGCAGCACACGCTGCACCTTGGCGGCCGCGCAGGCCTGTGCAATGCGTCGAGTCAGCGCCACGTGCACATGCTCAAAATCAGCGCGGCACCCGTGCAGTATGGCCACCAGGTTGATCACCACGTCGGCCTGCGCCACCAGCCGGGCCAGCTCAGCATCGTCGTGCACGTTGGCCTGAATCACCTCCGCCTTGGGGCGGCCTTGACCTTGAGGCCTCGGCCCGAGTTTGCGCGTGGGCACGATGATTCGACCGCCGCTCCCGCTGTGGCGTTGCACCAGTCGTTTGCACAGTGCACGACCGACAAAACCGGTGCCACCAAGGACGAGGATGTTGTTCACAGAGGTGTGGAAATCGCGCGCGCTTTGTTGCCTGCGATTGTGACTGGCGCCATGCCCAAGACAGCCTCAATGGGCTCGGGCCGGTGCAGCAAAAAGCCCTGTGCAAAGTCGATGCCGATCTGGCGCACCCGGTCCAAGATCTCAGGCCGATCGACGAACTCTGCCACGGTCTTGACACCCACCACACGCGCCACGTCAACAAAGCAGCGCACGGCCGCGTCGTCAAGTGGGTCATCAATCAGGTCACGGATGAACTGGCCATCGATCTTGATCAGATCAACTTTCAGGTTTTTCAAGTAGCCGAACGACGAGGCGCCCGCACCGAAGTCGTCCAGCGCGATACGAACACCCAGCGCGCGAACCTGATCGATGAACACGCCGGCATCGGCCATGTTGGTGACCGCTGCGGTTTCGGTGATCTCCATGCACAAGCGACTGCAAATTTGCGGGC
>JAYVRO010000079.1:0-2434 GCA_043776165.1 Rubrivivax sp.
GGCCCCCAAATGGGGGCCCTCTTTTTTGCCTCTGTTAAGCGCCACTTCCCCCCTTTTGGCGGAGCGACAAACCAGCAATCCGCCATCAATAATCTTGCCCATGATTCGACTCTTTGTTGGCCTGGGCAACCCAGGCGATGCATACGACGCCACGCGACACAACGCGGGCTTTTGGTGGGTGGACGCCCTGGCCGCCAAGCTGGGCGCGCGCCTGAACGCTGACCGCGCCTATCACGCCCATGTCGCACGGGTCAACGTTTCAGGCTCACCGGTGTGGTTGCTCAAGCCCATGACCTTCATGAACCGCTCGGGTCAATCGGTGGCGGCACTGGCGCGCTTCTTCAAGATTGAACCTGCTGACATCTTGGTCGTGCATGACGAACTCGACATCCAACCCGGCCTGGCCAAGCTCAAGCTCGGCGGCAGCAGTGGTGGGCACAACGGATTGAAGGACATCCAAGCGCAACTGGGCACGCCCGACTTTTGGCGATTGCGCCTGGGCATTGGCCACCCCGGCGTGAAGGCCGAGGTCATCGACTATGTGCTGCGCAAACCGTCGCCGGAACACCGCGAAGGCATCAGCAAGGCGCTGGATCAATCCTTGGGCGCGGTTGATCAATTGCTGGCGGGGGACATGGAACGCGCCCTGGCCACCATCCATGCGCAGCCGCCGCGGCCAAAGCCGCCGCGCCCGGTACCCGTTGCAAAAGCCGGCGGTTTTCCCGTGCCGACAACGCCAGAAACGCCAACAACTCCAACAACTCCAACAACTCCAACAGGAGAGTCAACATGAAAACCATGTTCATCGCAGCCCTGCTCGTCACTGTGTCATGTGGAGCGTTAGCACAGTCACCAACGCCGTCGCAAAACCCAACACAAACGATCTGGCGCTGCGGTGCAGATGCCAAGAGTTATGGCGGCCAGCCTTGCGTTGATGGACGCGCTGTGCATGTGGCCGACGGGCGCAGCGCTGCGCAAGTACAAGACGCCCGTGACGTCGTGCAGCGCGACAAAGTTTTGGTGCGTGAGATGGTGGCGCAGCGCAAAGAGGCAGAACGTGAGGCGGCCGTGAAGGGCTCAGGCTTGATTGCCATCAAACCGGCCATCAAACCCACTGACAAGCCATTTGCGAAAACGGACGTTAAACCGCCGAAGCGCCAGGCAAAGAAGAAGCCACACTCGCCTGAAGCTGCTGATACTTGGACATCAACTGCACGCGCGTCTCAGCGTAAGCGGGGTTGATGGGAATGCAGGCCACAGGACAAACCTGCACACATTGCGGCTCGTCGAAGTGGCCAACACATTCTGTGCAGCGGTGGGGGTCGATCTCGTAAATTTCGACGCCCATGCTGATGGCGTCGTTCGGGCACTCGGGTTCACACACGTCGCAGTTGATGCACTCATCGGTTATCCAGAGTGCCATGCTGCTGTCAGACCTCGACCTGCGTCACACGCTCTTTGAGCCGACGCAACACCGACGGCGCCACGAACTTTGAAACGTCACCGCCCAGCGTGGCGATTTCGCGCACAAAGGTGCCGCTGACGAACTGGAATTGGTCGCTCGGCGTCATGAACACGGTCTCGACATGTGGCATCAACTGGCGGTTCATGCCGGCCATTTGAAATTCGTATTCAAAGTCGCTCACAGCGCGCAGGCCCCGCACCACCACGTTGCCGCTCATCTCCATGACAAAGTCGCACAGCAATCCACGAAACGCCACGACCTTGACGTTTTTGTAAGGCGCGCAAATCTCTTCGGCGATGGCGATGCGCTCGGCGATGGTGAACATGGTGCGCTTGTGGTGGCCTGCCGCCACACCCAGGACGAGGCGATCAAAGAGGCCGGCGGCGCGGCGCATCAGGTCTTCATGACCCAGCGTCATGGGGTCAAAGGTGCCGGGGTAGACGGCGGTGAGCGGGGTCACGGTGGTCACGGTGTGCGCTCCTGAATGGGGGGGCTAGAAGGCGGCTAATCGAGGCCGGGCAGTGTATCGCTGCGGCGCAGCAAATGGGCGTGAACGGCGCCTGCGCGGGCGTGGCGCCACAGGGCCCAGTCGGTGCCGATGCCGTCTGTCGCTAGTTTTTGAGATGACTCAAAGTAAATATAGCCACCGGCACTGAGCAACCGTTTGGCGGCCGCCAAAGCGGTGGTCGCGATGACAGCATCAAAAGGAGGGTCAAGAAAGACCAGCTCAAAACTCTGGGGCGCACAGGCCCGCATCCAGGCCAGGGCATCAGCACGCTGCACGCGCATGGCGGCGCCGCCCAACCGCAAGCGCGACGCTTCCAGGCTCGCCGCCAAGTCGCCATCACGTTCGAGCAAGACCACCTCGGCTGCACCACGTGACGCGGCTTCAAAGCCTAAAGCACCACTGCCTGCAAAGGCATCGAGGCAGCGCCAGCCGCTCAGGTCCTGGCCCAGCCAGTTGAACAA
>JAYVRO010000080.1:0-7979 GCA_043776165.1 Rubrivivax sp.
GAAGGCGGCGTGGCCGACGTTTGCCTGTTTGACGCTGCGGCGCAATGGGCCGTCAAGGGTGATGCGCTGTGCAGCCAGGGCAAACACACGCCCTTTGCGTTTGCCAGTACGGGCATGTGTTTGCCGGGCCGCGTGCGTGCCACCTTGGTGGCTGGCACCCTGGCCTACGACACCTTGGCTTGACCGCGCCAACGGCCCAACAAGACACCGTGCAATCTTTGCGTGCCTTGTGGCGACTCCTGCGCGCCGTGTGGCACGGTTTGCACGGTGTGAGCATCGTGCTGCTGCGCTTTCCTCACCTGAGTTTGCCTGCAAGACACCTGCAAATTGCGTGTTGGTCATCTCGAATGTTAGAAATTCTAGGCCTGCGCTTGAAAGTCCACAGCCCGCTGCAAGTGGGGGCAAAACTCGTTGTGGCTAACCACGTGAGCTGGCTCGACATCATGGCCATCCACGCGGTTTGCCCCGAAGCTCGTTTTGTCTCGAAGGCCGACGTGCGCCACTGGCCCATCGTGCGACATTTGGTGGACAGTGCTGGCACCTTGTACATCGAACGCGAACGCAAGCGCGACGCCCTGCGGGTGGTACATCAGGTCGCCCAGGCCTTGGCCAACGGTGACACCGTGGCAATATTCCCTGAGGGCACCACAGGCCCTGGACCGCAGCTTTTGCCCTTTCACGCCAACCTCTTGCAGGCGGCCATCAGCAGTGCGGCAGTTGTGCAGCCTGTGCTGCTGCGCTTTTCTGACGCGAGCAATGACTTCAGCGCGTCAGCCACATACCTGGGCGACACAACACTGCTGGGCAGCGTATGGATGCTGGCTCGCGGCCAGGGCATGGTCATACACGTGACGGCCTTGCCCGCCCAGCATTGCCAGCAAACGGACAGGCGCTTGTTGGCGGACATGCTGCGATCGCAGATGACAGCGGCGCTTGATGCAAGCGTCGCCAAAGACTCGTCAACCCGCTGATTTGGCGCCTTGCGCAGCGACAGCAGCCACCGCGCGCGCTGTGGTTTCGGGGTCCCCCAGGTAGTGACTTTTCATCGGCTTGAGCGCAGCGTCCAGCTCGTACACCAAGGGAATGCCGTTCGGGATGTTCACGCCCACGATGGCGTCGTCGGCAATGCCGTCCAGGTACTTCACCAGGGCGCGGATGCTGTTGCCATGCGCAGCGATGACCACACGATGGCCCGACAAGATGGCCGGTGCGATGCGTTCACTCCAGCAAGGCAGTACTCGGGCGACCGTGTCCTTCAGGCATTCGCTCAGCGGAATCTGCTCTGGTTTGAGCTTGGCATAACGCAAATCATCGCGTTGACCGCGAGGGTCGTCCGGCGCCAACGTGGGTGGCGGTGTGTCGTAGCTGCGACGCCAAGTCAACACCTGTTCTGCGCCAAAGTCGCGCGCCATGTCGGCCTTGTTCAGGCCTTGCAGCGCGCCGTAATGTCTCTCGTTCAGTCGCCAATCGTTCTGCACGGGCAACCACGTGCGCTCCATCGCGTCCAGGCTGTGCCACAGGGTCCAGATGGCGCGTTGCAACACCGATGTGTAGGCCACATCAAACTCCAACCCCGCATCCTTCAGCAGATGCCCTGCTTGCCGCGCTTGCGCGACACCAGTGGCAGTGAGGGGAACATCGGCCCAGCCGGTGAAGCGGTTTTCGAGGTTCCAGGTTGATTCCCCGTGGCGGATCAGAACGAGTTTGTGCATGGAACGGAATTCTATAATCCGTCCCTTTTGCTCTCGCCGAAACCTTCGGCGCCATGCCGTGAAATTCATCGTCGACAACTGGGTTCTGATCCTCATGGCGCTTACTTCGGGCGGTCTCTTGGCGTGGCCCATCATCCAAAAAAGCAGCGGCGGCGGCGTGGGAACAAGCGAAGCCGTGCGCCTCATCAATCGCGAAAA
Source organism: Rubrivivax sp. (assembly GCA_043776165.1). GTDB lineage: Bacteria > Pseudomonadota > Gammaproteobacteria > Burkholderiales > Burkholderiaceae_C > Rubrivivax. The sequence goes on from JAYVRO010000080.1 coordinate 1,911, forward strand.
GGGAGTACTGATTGACGTCAGCGAGCCTGCCGAGTTCGCTGCTGCCCACGCTGGTGGCGCGCGCAACATTCCGTTCGGTGGCTTGGAAGGCAGCAAAGACCTGCCTGGCAACAAGACTTTGCCCTTGATCCTGGTCTGTCCAACAGGCGCCCGCGCTGGTCGGGCAGCGGGCTTGCTGCGCAAGGTTGGGCACGCCAACGTGGTGGCGCTCAGCGGCGGTTTGGCGGCCTGGCGAGAGGCCAGTCTGCCGATCGAGAAGAGCGTGGACAAGAACGCAGAAAAGTCAGTGGAAAAAGCCGCAGCTAAAGTTTGAGGTGAGCATGAACGCCGTCAAGATGTACACCACCCAGGTCTGCCCCTTTTGCATACGCGCCAAAGCGTTGCTCAAGCAGCGCGGTGTGGTCATGATCGAAGAAATCCGTATCGATCTCGACCCAGTACAGCGTGACCAGATGATGCAAACCACAGGGCGACGCACCGTTCCGCAGATCTTCATTGGCGACACTCACGTCGGTGGCTGCGACGACCTCATTGCCCTCGACCAACGCGGGGCCTTGCTGCCCTTGCTCGAGGCCGCACCAGGCTAAGTGGAGGCCAGGACCGGCGCCCGCTACGGGGCGCCTACCCGGGCCATAATCCCGCCCGCAGTCGGCCACCATGGGGTGGCCGATTTTGCGTTTTGACTTCGCGTAAAGAGAACACTCACCATGGCCGACGCACAGCCCATCTTCCAGATTCAGCGCATGTACCTCAAGGATTTGTCGCTGGAGCAACCCAATTCGCCGCAAATCCTCACCGAACAGACCCAGCCCCAGGTGGACATCAACCTGGGTGTGGGCGCCGAGCCTGTGGCAGACGGTATTTTTGAAGTCACCGTCACTGCCACTGTGACGACCAAGGTGGGCGACAAGGTGCTGTTTCTGGTCGAAGCCAAACAAGCCGGCATCTTCGAGATTCGTAACGTTCCAGATGAGCAGATGCAAGGCATCATCAGCATCGTCTGCCCGCAAATGGTCTACCCGTATTTGCGCGCCATCGTGTCGGACGTTTGCACCCGCGCTGGTTTTCCGCCTATCTTGTTGACCGAAGTCAACTTTCAGGCGATGTTTGAAGCGCAGCAGCAACAGATGGCGGCGCAGCAAAACAATGGTGCGGGCAACAGCGGCGGCAACTTGAACTGAACCGCTGTGGCTTGAGGCCCAAGGCAGCTGGCGAATGAACATCACAGTGTTCGGGGCGGGTGCCTGGGGTACTGCCCTGGCTTGCGCAGCCGCCAAGCAGCACGCCGTGCAGCTGTGGGCGCGCGACGCCGCACAAGCCGAGCAATTGCAAGCTCAGCGGTGCAACACACGCTATTTACCGGGTTGCATGCTGGCATCCAGCTTGCAGATCAGTGCCGACTTTGGGGCCGCGCTCGAGCACGGAAGAAGTGGTCTGCTGGTGCTGGCGACACCCATGATGGGACTGCGCGAAACCTTGCTGCGTTTGCCGCGCACTGTGCCGGTGCTGTGGTTGTGCAAGGGTTTTGAGGGCCTAACCGGCGCGCTGGGCCACGAGGTGGCCAATGCCGTACGCGGCAACACACCATGCGGTGTTCTATCGGGGCCTAGCTTTGCCCTTGAAGTTGCACGGGGCCAGCCCACGGCCCTGGTGGCCGCGAGTGCCGATCGGGCCTTACTCGCGGCTGCTGTCTCTGCTTTCCACAGCGACGCCCTGCGCGTCTACACGTCTGACGACGTTGTTGGCGTTGAAGTGGGCGGTGCCGTAAAAAACGTGCTGGCCATTGCCACTGGCATTGCTGACGGGATGACAGCGGGTGGCATTGGCAGCAGCAAAGCACCAAGCGCAGCACCCGGATTGAATGCCCGCGCCGCGCTCATTACCCGAGGCTTGGCCGAGATGACGCGGCTGGGCTTGGCCATGGGTGCGCGCGCCGAGACGTTCATGGGTCTGTCGGGCCTGGGCGACTTGGTACTGACGGCCACGGGTGAGTTGTCACGCAATCGGCAGGTGGGTTTGCGTTTGGCTTCAGGCCTGGCCTTGCCGGAGGTGCTGGCGTCATTGGGCCATGTGGCCGAGGGTGTTCATAGCGCCGCCAATGTGGTGGCGCGGGCGCGGCAATTGAATGTGGACATGCCCATTGCTGAAGCGGTGGTGAACGTCTTGGAAGCACGCACAGCGCCACACCAAGCACTCTGGCAATTGATGGCGCGCCAGCCTCGTGCCGAGTTGCAAGGCGCTTCTCAAGCCCCACCTGCGTAGCCGATCTGGCGCCACGCTTCGAAGACCGCCACGGCCACGCAGTTGCTCAGGTTCAAGCTGCGCTGGCCATCGAGCATCGGTAAGCGCACACGCTGCCCTGGCACGAAAGCCTCGCGCACGGCTTCGGGCAGCCCCGACGTCTCATTGCCAAAGACCAACCAATCGTCCGCGCGCCAAGCCACTTGCGCAAAGGCTTGACTGCCGCGTGTTGTGAATGCAAAGCAGCGCGTGAGATTGGGTTTTTGAGCCTCCAGAAAAGCGGACCAGGAAGCGTGGCGCTGCAACGGCGCGTACTCGTGATAGTCCAAACCGGCACGACGCAGTTGGCGGTCGTCCATCGAAAAACCCAGTGGTTCAATGAGGTGCAAACGACAACCGGTGTTGGCGGCTAACCTAATGACATTACCCGTATTGGGTGGAATCTCAGGAGCAACGAGAACGATGTTGAACATGGGTTGGGCGTGAGCTTGTGCCTGTGTGTGCGGCGGGCGAGTTTCTTGGATCGTTCAGATGGAAACCCTCAGACGTGATCACTGAGGCGTGATCGTTCAGGCAGGCACGTTCACGCTGGTGCTGGTGTGCGCGCCAGCACCCATAACTCAACGGCGAAGGCGCCAGCCCGCAACAGCGCACGCGAGCATTCTTCGGCCGTGGCCCCAGTGGTCAGCACGTCGTCCACCAAAGCCACGCGTTGGCCGCGCAGGCCTTTATGGCCAGGCCCTTGCGCTACAAAAGCGGCGCGCAAATTGGCCAAGCGTTGCGTTCGACCGAGTGCTGCTTGATACGGCGTGTCGATGACCCGACTCAACAAGCTGGCGCTGGCGCCAACGCGCAAAGCGCTGGCTGTTCGACGCGCCACTTCCCAAGCCTGGTTGTAGCCACGTTCTGCCAAACGGGCCGATGACAGCGGCACGGGAACAACGATGTCGGGCAAGGGGTGTGTTGCTGAACGCACAGCGCGCACAAGCTGATCGGCCAAACATCGGGACAGTTCAGGCTGACGATGGAATTTGAAGTCGATGATGAGCCTGTCCCAAGGAAACGCATAGTCAGCCACGCACAGTGTGCGCTCAAAGGGAGGAGGCTCGCGCAGACAGGCGCCGCACAGCGAGACTGCCGCGCCCACTCGCAAGGCGCAACGCTCGCAGCGCAGCACGGGCAGACTGAACTGAACCAGGCAGGTTGGGCACAGGCGTTCGCCATTCCAGCGTCGGCACACCTCACATTGGCTGGAGAACAAGGGCCGAAGCATCGGCTCAATATACTGCCAAGTCATGCCCCAAGCCGCCTCCGTCAGCAGTATTCGCCCTGTTCAAGTGCTGGCCTTGGCGCGAGCGCAAAGGCGCCTGCAAGCCACGCCGCAGGCGCCTTGGTTGCACGGTGAAGTCGCACGGCGAATGGCTGAGCGGTTGGTGCTTTTTAAGCAACGCCCGGAGCGTATCGCCAATTGGGGTGCGCACCTGAGTGCCAGTGCCGATGCCTTGGCTGCGGCCTGCCCCACCGCCCAAATCGTGGACGTTGAGACTGACGCTGTTGCCTTGGCTGCAAACGTCGCTAGGCGCGACCTGCCGTGGTGGTCACGTCAACGTTGGTCAAAGCAAAGTTTGACATTGGGTGAGAGTGAAATTCAGCTTGGCAGCATCGAGCTGTTGTGGTCAAACATGGCCCTGCACGGCATGGCCGACATTGAGACCCAACTGCGCCGCTGGCGTGACCGCATAGCCGACGAAGGATTCCTCATGTTTTCAACGCTTGGACCTGGCACGCTGAGCGGTTTGCGCAGCGTGTACGCACGTCGCGGTTGGCCGGTACCGATGGCGCCCCTTGTGGACATGCACGACCTGGGCGACATGTTGATTCAGGCTGGCTTTGCCGATCCGGTGATGGACCAAGAGCAACTGACGCTGACCTGGGCGTCAGCCAGCGACATGCTGCTGGAGCTGCGCGGCTTGGGAGCCAACGTCGACCCCGCGCGTTACTCTGGCTTGCGCACACCTCGCTGGCGCAGTGAGCTTGAAGCCTTGATTGACAACACACGCGGGACGGATGGCCGTGTCAGCATGAACTTCGAATTGGTCTATGGCCACGCTTTTTGCCCCGTGCCCAAGCCGCGTACGAAAACCGAGACGCAGGTGAGTTTGGAGCACATGCGCGCTATGGTGCGCGCTGGGCGGGCAAAACCTTGAATGGCCCACGATGGCAGATACGATGGTCGAAGGGGCTGCGATAGAATTCGCGGGTTTGGCCGAGGCAGCGTTTCTTGCCGTGACCAATGCGACGTCTGTCGCAGCGAGAACGCGGTATCGACCCAAGTTGGCGACCCAAATTCGTGAACCAAATTCGTGACCCAAGCACTACCCTGCCTGCAACCGTACCTACCAACGCCAACGTCCGCCGCCGTTACGCACCATGCCCATCACCCTAGCGCCTCCTCCCTGGCCCACCACGGCGCCTGTGCCGCTGGCTCAGGCGCACGCCCCGGGGCAAGGTGTTTTGGTGGTTGACGCCGCTGGTGTAACGCCCGCGCTGCAATGGGTTATGAAGCGCAATTGTTCACTCAGCCCTGCGCAAATGATGTCGGTCTACATGGGCTTGTGCGCCGTTTCCCTGTTCATCGCGATGGGATTTTTCGCCCAAGGCGCGCAGCTCATCCTGGCTTTTGCAGGGCTTGAGCTGCTACTTGTTGGCGTCGCCTTGCTGGTCTACGCGCGCCATGCCGCTGACCGTGAAACCATCACCCTTGCCGGCCGCCAGGTGCAAGTTGAATTGGTCGATGGCCGCGCCGTTTCGCGCGCCGACTTTTGTGCTGATTGGCTCGCCGTTGAACCCGCCGCTGGACAGGGCTCGTTGATAGAACTCTCGGCCCAGGGCCAGCGTATCCAGGTCGGGCGGTTTGTTCGCCCCGAACAACGTGCCGCCTTGGCCCAAGACATCCGCCGTGCACTGCGGCGAGCCTGCCTCTACGAGGCACCCCTCGATTCCGGAACCGAACCCAAGTACGTACGATGAAGACGATGACACCTCTTTGGCAACGCCTTACCCAAGCCACGGCGTCATGCGCTGCGGTACTGGCCTCGCAAGCTGCGCTTGCTGTCAACGACTTGCCGGGCGGCCCAGCTGTGCGGCAACTCGACTTGCATCCGGCAGTGACCAAGATCGCCGAGCAGCAACAGTGGCTGCATTACGTGACGATGATCATTTGTTTAGTGATCTTCATTGGTGTTTTTGGCGTGATGTTTTATTCGATCATCAAGCACCGCAAGTCGGTGGGCCACAAGCCCGCCAACTTCCACGAAAGTGTGGGGGTCGAGATCGCCTGGACCGTGGTGCCGTTCATCATCGTGATGGGCATGGGCGCTTTGGCCACTCGCACGGTAGTCGCCATGAAGGACACGACCAACGCCGACCTCACCATCAAAGCCACGGGCTACCAGTGGAAGTGGGGCTATGACTACCTCAAGGGGGACGGCGAAGGCATCAATTTTCTGTCTACGCTTGACGTGGCGCATCGCCAGATGTCGGATGCCGGCAAGCCCAGTGGCGACGACTATTTGCTCAAGGTCGATAACCCCCTGGTGGTGCCGGTGGATCGCAAAGTGCGCATCGTGCTCACCGCCAACGACGTGATTCACGCGTGGATGGTGCCCAGCTTGGGCGTCAAGCAAGATGCCATCCCGGGCTTTGTGCGTGACACTTGGTTCCGCGCCGAAAAGACCGGCGACTTCTATGGCCAGTGCGCTGAGCTATGTGGCAAGGAGCATGCTTACATGCCCATCCACGTGAAGGTACTGAGCCAGGCCGACTACG
>JAYVRO010000081.1:0-2424 GCA_043776165.1 Rubrivivax sp.
ACAAAGCAAGCGACAAAACAACCTGCAAAAGGCGCCGCCCGAGTTGGGCCCATCGCGCAATGTGGCCTGTCATTTTGACGGCGCACAGCGCCAATACCCTGCGCGCCATGGGGCCAGGAGCTAGGTGTTATCCCGCTGCAACCCGGTGCGCCCCCGCGCCGCTGCCAGCTCATCAACGGCCTGCGCCAAAGCCAGGATGCCAGGTGTGATCTTGGTCGTGCTGACGGAGCTAAGCCGCAGGCGAAAGTAAGGGCAAGGGGTGGGCGGCTGAGCGAAGAAGACGTTGCCCGCTTCGATCAGCACACCGTGTTTCTGCGCCATCAGCGCAAGCTCGCCCGCGTCCAGCCAGCCAGGGGTTTTCACCCACAGCGACGCGCCGCCTTGTGGCCGTGTGAATTCAAATTCAGGCAAATGTTGACGCAAAGCCAATGCTGCTAATGTCAAACGTTCACTCATGGCTTGGTTGACACGCCGCGCGTGTGATTCATGGTGGCCCAGCGACACAAACAGCGCATAGGCCTGCTGCAAAAAAGCGCTGGGGTGGCGCAGCATGGCGTGGCGCAACACACGCAGCTCAGCAATCAAAGCGCGTGGCGCCACGATGTAACCCAGGCGCAGCGCCGGTGACAAGCTCTTGGACAGCGAGCCGATGTAGATCACTCGCCCGGCCTTGTCCAGGCTCTTCAAAGCGGGCATGGGGGCACCGGCGTACAGGTTTTCGGCCTCGTAATCGTCTTCGATGATCACCACGTCGTGCTGCTGCGCATGGCGCAGCAAGGCGTGCCTGCGCGCCAGCGGCAATGTCACCGTGGTGGGGCTTTGATGGGAAGGTGTGACGAAAACGTAGTCGAGTGGTGGCAAGGCGTCGGCCTGCAAACCTTGTTCGTCCAGGGGCAGGGACACCCAGCGCGGCTGACGCAGAGAGAACGTGTTGCGCGCTTGCGGGTAACCGGGTTCTTCAAAGCCCAGGCGTGTGGTGTCGTCAAACAAAGCATCGGCCAAAAGGTGGCAGGCGTGCTGCGCGCCGATGGTCACAAGGATTTCTTCTTTCAAGGCAAAAACGCCGCGCTTGGGCAGCACGTGCTGGCGGATTTGTTCGACCAGTTCGGGCACGTCTTCGGTCTCAAAGTCGACCGTCCAACTGGGCATTTGCGCGCGCGTGAGCGTGCGCGCAAAACACTCCCGAAAGTCTTCGGTGGGGAAGAGCTCCGCGTCATGTGTGCCGTAGACAAACGGGTAAGGGTAACGCTGCCAAGCCTCGGGTTTGGCCAGGGTTCGCCTGTCCATCACGCTGCGTAAAACCCGCTTGCTCCACGACGGCGAGGTGAGCACTTGTTTGCTGCCCGGCTTGGGGAGCGGCAAGGCCTCAGCGAGGGCCACAGCGCTGCGCGCACCGACTGCCACAAATACCCCCGAGCGCGGTCGCGCTTCCAAAAAGGCTTCATCCACCAACTGCTCATAAGCAGCGGTCACTGTGTTGCGGCTCAGGCCCAACAGACGCGCCAATTCGCGGCTGGAAGGCAGCGCGGCGCCCGCTGGCAAGCGGCCATCCAGGATGGTTTGCACCATGGCCAGGCGCAGGCGCAATTGCAGCGTCAGGCCGGGCTGTTCGGCCAGCTCGAACAGTTGGGCCCATTGGATGTGCGAGGTGGGGCGCATGGGCCCGCAGTGTAGGAGCCGCAAGTGCGCCGCGACGCGCCGCGACATGCGCCGCGACGTGTCGCGATGGTGCCGTGCCGCGACGTGCCTGCTATCGTGACCGCATGATCCTCGTCGTGGGCTCCATCAACATGGATTTGGTCGCCCGGGTGCCGCACATTGCGGCGCCAGGGCAAACGGTGTTGGGCCATGGTTTTGCGCGCCACCACGGTGGCAAAGGCGCGAACCAGGCAGTCGCTGCGGCTCGGCTGGGTGCGACGGTGGTCTTTTTTGGCGCGCTGGGAAACGATGCTTTTGGCGATGAATTGCTGGCCGCATTGCGTGCAGAAAGCATGGATGTTGACGGCGTACGGCGCGTGGACGAGCCCAGCGGCTGCGCGCTTATCAGCGTCAGCGACGATGGCGAAAACGCCATCAGTGTGTTACCTGGGGCGAATGCATTTGTGCCGCTTCCAGCACCACTGTCAGCTTCCGAGCGCGCACCCCCTTGGCGTGCTAAGTGGCTGCTGCTGCAACTTGAAATACCGCTGCCCACCTGCCTGGCCTGGGCGCGAGCCGCGCGCCAGCAGGGCCTGCGCGTGATGCTCAACGCCGCGCCCATGCAGACCTTGCCTGCGGCGTTGCTGCGCTGTGTCGACACGCTGGTGGTGAACGAGGGTGAATTGTTCGCTAACGTTGGACATGAGTTGAACCTGAACGACGCTTTGGCGCACGTCGCCAGCCAAGGCCCGCGTTGTGTCGTGGTGACCTTGGGTGAGCGCGGTT
>JAYVRO010000082.1:0-7913 GCA_043776165.1 Rubrivivax sp.
GAGATGCCAGCGGTTGAAACCGTCACGGTCCCAACCAACGACTTTTGGGGCGGCGTGGGTGAACCCACGATCTGCGTCGTGGCACCGGCCTTTTTGAACGCCGTGCGCGCGGCCACGGGCAAGCATGTGCGTGACTTGCCGCTGCGGGCGTCGGCACTGGTCTGACAGCGATTGCCTGCCCAAGCAGGCTGGGGAAATAAGCCGGAAGGCTTGTGCCGCAACCGCGTCTAAGCCGTGTGCTTCGCGATCTTGCGCGCAGCGGCCACCATGGCGGGATCGACCTGGCCCAGCTGGCCACTGCGCGCGCTGACGCGGCCCAGCCTGTCGAGAAGCAACACGGTGCTGGAATGGTTGAACTCGCCGCTGGCCAAACGGCGATATTGAAAGCCGAGCACGGCCGCCACTTTGCGCGCGCTGGCGTCGTCGGTGCGCGCCAAAGTCCACTGCTCGTTCACGCCGTGAGTCTGAGCGGTTTGCTGCAGCACAGCCACCGTGTCACGCGACGGGTCGAAGCTGATCATCAGCACGCGCATCTGGTGGCGCTCGGCCTCGGGCAATGCTTTTAAGGTCAAGGCCAGGGTGGCAAAGAGCGCCGGGCAGACCATGTCGCACGAGCTGTAAAACATGCTCACGAGCACGGGCTGGCCCACGGCGTAGCGCAGCTCCAGACTCTTGCCATGCTGGTCGGTGAGTGGCACTTGAAGTTGATAGACCGAGTTGCCAGGCAATGCTTGTGCCGTATCTGATGCGGCATGGCCGATTTGGCTCATCTGGAGTGTTAACGCACCCAGACTCAACGATCGTTGAAGTAACTGCAGCGCCTGGCGCCGTGTCGGGCGCGCCGTCATGAGGCAGCCCCGCCCACGTTCTTCACACAACGAAAGCCTAGGTTGCTGGTGCTGTCAGCACCGCCCAAGGACGACAAGAGCGCGATGCGCATCAGTACGGCATAACTGTCGCGGTCAATGACGTTGAGTGCGCCGGTGCCACAAAACTTCAGCAAATCGGGATCACCTTGCGTGCGGCTGTCGCCCGCGATGAAGAGCGCGTTGAAGTCGTCCACCCATTCCCACACCAGGCCGTGCATGTTGTAAAGGCCAAAGGCGTTGGGCGCGCCACCCACCGGGGGCAACGTTGCCGAGCCGGGGCGCTCGTACCAAGCCAAGATGCGTCTGCGCCACAGCGGGTCGGCGCGGGCATCTACGCGCTGCTCGTCGGCGGCAGCGGCGTACTCCCATTCCAACCAGGTTGGCAGGCGCGCGCCTTCGTCTTCGCAAAAGGCTTTGGCGGCGAACCAGCTCACGTTGACGACAGGGCGCGGGCCTGCCTGGGCATCGGCCAACTGCACCGGGCCGCGCCAATCCACCAAATAACGCGCGTCGGCAAACACGGCAGGCGTGCGCCCACGTTGCCACTGCGCTTGCCGGCGCACAAAGGCCAGATAGTCGGCCGCGCTGACGGGCTGGGCGCGCATGGCAAAGGGCGCGATGCCCACGGCGGTGGCCACCGTGGGCACGGCGCCCTGCGGCAAGACGCTGAGGAACGTGGCGCCGGGCAGTTCAACGTAGCGCGCAGGCTCGCCTGCAGCCAGCGTTGCCACCGCCGAAGCCACGGCCACAAGCAGGACGCGACTGCCGCGCTTGAAGCCAGTTTGAAAGCCAGTTGAGCGAGTCATGTCAAATGTTGTTGCTTCAATGCGTGGCAACCGCCGCCTTGACGGGCAGTGCGCGCTGTGCCTTCACCTCGTCACTCGACACCCGCCCACCCGGGTTGCCCCAGCTGTTCAGCACATAGGTCAGGATATTCGCGACTTCGTCGTCGTTGAGCTGGTTCATGGGGGGCATCACCGAGTCGTACTCTTTGCCATTGACCGTGAGCTTGCCACTCAGGCCGCGCAGAACGGCCATGACACTGCGTTTGACGTCGCCCAAAAAGTCAGACTTGGCCAACGGCGGGAAGACACCCGGCAAACCCGCACCGTTGGCTTGATGGCAAACAGAACAAGTGCCCGCAAAGAGCGCTTGGCCCGCCTGCACCTGCTCTTCAAGCGACAGCGTGCCCTTGCGTTGCGAGGCCGTGGCCTGCGTCACGGCGGCCAAGTTGGCACCGGCGCGGTCACCCAGGTAAACCGAGTCGAGTTCTTTGCCTGAGTAGATGGTTTTGTCCTCAGGCCCGTCAACTTTCAAGATGGCCACGGCGCCCTTGTTGAAGGCACGAAAAATCGAATGGTCCACGAGCACATAACTGCCCGGCACGCGGGTGCGAAATTCAGCAATCGCCGCGCCGCCCGCCGGGATCAGCGTGGTTTGCACATTGGTTTGCGCGTTGGTGCCGCCTTCAAAGCGAACCTTGTCGAAGATGGCGCCGATGACGTGGAAGCTCGACACCAAGTTGGGCCCACCGTTGCCCACAAACAGACGCACCGTTTGATTGGTCTTGGCCTTCAGCGCCTTGTCGCCGGTGAGCGCGCCTTCTGCGCCGTTGAAGAGCACGTAAGTGGCGCGTTCATCAATCGCCTTTTCCATGTCAAAGGGTTGGTTGCCCTTTTCGCGGTACTTGCCTGTGGTGTAGAAGTCACCCTGCATCACGTAATACTCGTGGTCCACCTTGGGCAGCCCTTTGGGCGGCTCCACCAAGATCAGCCCGTACATGCCATTGGCCACGTGCATGCCCACGGGTGCGGTGGCGCAGTGGTAGACGTAAATGCCTTCGTTCAGCGCCTTGAAGGTGAATTGAGACTCATGGCCAGGGGCCGTGAAGCTTGACGCCGCGCCGCCGCCCGGGCCCGTAACGCCGTGCAGGTCGATGTTGTGCGGCATCTTGCTGCTGGGGTGGTTCTTCAAATGGAATTCCACCGTGTCGCCCTGGCGCACGCGAATGAAGCTGCCCGGCACCGTGCCACCAAAGGTCCAGAACATGTAGCTCACGCCTTCGGAGATGGGCATCTCTTTTTCGATGACTTCGAGCTCGACGATGACTTTGGCCGGATCGTTGCGGTTGGTGGGAGGCGGCACAAAGGGCGGGCTGGTCAGCACAGCGCGGATCGGCGCACCACGTGGCGGGCCAAAGTCACCCGCAGCGGCGATGCCAGCGGCCGTGGACCACCCCGTGACCACCATGGCACCTACGCCAAGCAGCCAACGCATGCGTTCGGGCCAAGCCCTGACACGGTGTTCCCTTGGGGTCTGGACTTCTTTCATCATGACGATCTCCTCTCAATCGATGCCAGCCATGGTGTCCAAGAGTTCCGCGCAGGGTTTTGATCCAGGTCAAACAAGCCCGCATGAGGAACCCGACGAAGCGGTTGACCAAAAAGTCAGCCGTCAGAGCCTGTGAATGTCCCAGGGTCTGAGGCCAATTCACGACAGCACAATGCCTGCTGGGAATGAACAGCAAATAGAGCAACACATGACCTGGTCCATCTTGGCGCGCGATGACAACGGCAACCTGGGCGTGGCCATTGCCAGCCGCTTTTTCGCAGTCGGCGCGCTGTGCGTGCACACACAGCGCGGCGTGGGCGCGTTGGCTACGCAAGCGCTGATGAACCCGCTGTACGGTCCCGCCGGTTTGGCCTTGTTGGCCAGTGGCGCCGATGCCGCCAGCACAGTACAACAATTGACATTGGCTGATGCCGGGCGTGACCAGCGCCAACTGCATGTGCTGCCCGCGCAAGGCCCGGGCGCCGCCCACACGGGTGCTGCCTGCGTCGATTGGTGCGGCCATCATCTGTTCGACAACTTCAGCGTGGCCGGCAACATGTTGTCGGGGCCGCAGGTGCTGGCGGCCAGCGCCCAGGCCTTTGTTGACAGCGCGGGCCAGCCGTTGGCCGAACGTTTGGTAGCCGCGATGTTGGCCGGTGAAGCCGCCGGTGGCGACAAACGTGGCAAACAAGGCGCGGCCTTGCGCGTCCACGCTGACGAGGATTACCCGCAGCTGGATCTCCGCGTGGACGACCACGAAGAACCGCTGCTCGAATTGCAGCGCCTGTATACCAAGAGCCTGGAGCGCTATCAACCCTTCATGGCCTGCTTGGCCGGGCGGCACAACCCCGTGGGTGTGCTCGAACGCAGCGAAATTGATGCGCGCGTGGCGCAGTTCCAAGCCGCGCGCGCGGTTTCCTAACCATTCACATGACTTTACGGAGAACTCACCATGACATTGCGTCTACCCCACTTTTTGTTGACACCGCTGCTGGCCGCTTTGGCCCTGGCCGCGCAAGCGCAGACCTTGCGCGTGGGCTTGGCCGAAGACCCCGACGTTCTTGACCCGTCCCTGGCCCGCAGTTTTGTCGGCCGCGTGGTCTTTGCCGCGCTGTGCGACAAGCTGGTGGATATCGACGAAAAGCTCGCCATCCAGCCGCAACTGGCCACCGCCTGGGAATGGTCGGCTGACAACAAAACGCTCACCCTGAAGTTGCGTCCCGGCGTTACCTTTCACGATGGTGAAAAGTTCGACGCCGCGGCGGTGAAGTTCAACATCGAGCGCCACAAGACGATGCCGGGCTCTAACCGCCGAGGTGAGCTGGCACCGGTGGCCACGGTCGATGTGGTGGACGCGCTGACGGTTCGAATGAACCTGAGCGCGCCGTTTTCGCCTCTGCTGGCGCAACTGGCTGACCGCGCCGGCATGATGGTCTCGCCCAAAGCTGCCCTGGCCGCAGGCGACAAATTTGGCCAGAAGCCGGTGTGCTCTGGCCCCTTCAAGTTTGTCGAACGTGTGGCGCAAGACCGCATGGTCTTCGAGCGCTTTGACGGCTATTGGAACAAGGCCGGCATCCACTTCAACAAGATCGTCTACACACCCATTCCTGACGCCACCGTGCGCTTGGCCAACCTCAAGGCCGGACAGCTTGATTTCATCGAGCGGGTGGCGTCCAGTGACATGGAAAAACTGCAGGCCGACAAGAAACTCAAGACCTCGCGCATCACCGAAATTGGCTACCAGGGCATCACCATCAACATTGGCAAAAGCGAGCAAGCGGGCAAGAACCCGCTGGGCCGCGACGCCCGTGTGCGTGAAGCGTTTGAGCTCTCACTCGACCGCCAAGGCCTGGCCCAAGTGGTGATGGACAACGAGGCGCAGTTAGGCAACCAATGGGTGGCGCCCAGCAACACCTTCTACGCCAAGAACCTGCCCCTACCCAAGCGCGACGTCGCGCGCGCCAAGGCTTTGCTCAAGGAAGCCGGTGTGCCCAACCCCAGCTTCACGCTGCTCACGCCCACCACGTCTGACGCGCAGCGATTGGCCTTGGTGATTCAGGCCATGACACGCGAAGCAGGTTTTGACGTGAAGATTCAGGCCGCTGAATTTGCCACTTCGCTCAACATGGCCGACAAGGGTGAGTTCGACGCCTACGCATTGGCCTGGAGCGGGCGCGCCGACCCCGATGGCAACTTGTTCAGTTTCCATGGCTGCAAACAGCCCTTGAACTACGCTGGTTACTGCGATCCCGAGACTGAAAAACTGCTGGCGCAAAGCCGCACGCTGCGTGATGTGGCCGAGCGCAAAAAAGTCTTCGAGCAGATCGCCGCGCGCGTGCTGAAGGAGCGCCCGGTGATCTATCTCTACCACCGAAATTGGCTATGGGCCTACAACGCCAAGCTCGGCGGTGTGCGCAACGTGCCCGATGGCCTGTTGCGTGTAGCGGGGCTGAAAATGGCACCGTGATCTTTGCCGCCAACGTTTGATGTAAGGCACTTGAGATGTTTGATTTTCTCGTCAAGCGCCTGCTTACCCTGCTGCCTACGCTGATTTTCGTCAGCATGCTGATATTTGGCCTGCAGCAACTGCTGCCAGGTGACCCGGCCAAGATCTTGGCGGGTGAAGAGCAAGACCCCACGGTCATTGCGCATCTGCGCGAAAAGCTCCACCTGGACGATCCCCTGCCCGTGCGCTACCTGCTCTGGGTGGGCGGCGTGCTGCAAGGTGACTTGGGCGAATCGGTGCGCACGCAGCAAGGCGTGTTGCCGCTCATCTTGCAAAAACTGCCGGTCACCGCCGAGCTCGCTTTGCTGGCCTTTGTCATTGCACTGGTCATCGGTTTACCGGCGGGCATCGTCAGCGCCGTGGCGCGCGGCACAGCCTGGGATTGGTGCGCCAATGTTTTTGCGCTGTGGGGTTTGTCCACGCCCAATTTTTGGTTGGGCATCTTGATGATCCTGCTCTTTTCGGTGCATCTGGGCTGGCTGCCTGCATCCGGTTATGTCAGCCCCTTTGAAGACCTGGGCGGCAACTTGCAAGCCATGATCATGCCGGCCTTTGTGCTGGGCAACGCCATCGCCGCCGTGCTCATGCGCCACACACGCAGCGCCATGCTGCACGTGATGGCCAGCGACTACGTGCGCACCGCGCGCGCCAAGGGTTTGAACGAGCGCAGCGTGGTCATCAAACACGCGCTGCGCAATGCACTCACGCCCATCATCACGCTGGGCGCGCTGGAATTGGGCACCTTGCTGTCGGGCGCTGTGCTCACCGAACAGGTCTTCACCATCCCGGGCTTTGGCAAGTTGATCGTGGACGCCGTCTTCAACCGCGACTACGCCGTGGTGCAAGGCGTGGTGCTCTTCACCGCCAGCGCGTACATGTTGCTCAACTTGCTGGCCGACGTGGCTTACTTCGTGGTCAACCCACGCTTGAAGCCGTGAGCAGCCCGTGGGTGTCGGCGCGCAACCGCCTGTTGCGCAGGCCCAGCGCCATGCTCGGCTTGGTGGTGGTGTTTGCGTTCATCGTTATCGCGGTGTTTGCGCCCTGGGTGGCGCCGCAAGACCCCATTGCCACAAGCTGGAGCGCCGTCCGCAAAGCGCCTACCCTCGAACACTGGTTTGGCACGGACGAGATTGGTCGCGACGTGTTTGCACGTGTCATCTGGGGCACCCGTGCGTCGCTCTTGGCAGGTGTGGTGTCGGTGTCCATCTCGCTCTTACTGGGCGTGCCCATCGGCCTGGCGGCGGGTTACATCGGGGGCTGGGTGGATGGCCTCATCTCGCGCATCACCGATGCATTTTTGGCCTGCCCTTTTCTCATCTTGGCCATCGCGCTGGCCGCGTTCCTCGGCCCCAGTTTGACCAACGCCATGATCGCCATCGGCGTCTCGGCCACGCCGATTTTTGTGCGTCTGACACGTGCGCAAGTCATCAACGTGATGGTGGACGACTACATCGAAGCCGCGCGCGCGCTCGGCAATTCACCCCTTCGCATTGCGCTGCGTCACGTGCTGCCCAACGTGCTCTCACCCATCATGGTGCAGGCCACCTTGGCCATCGCCTCAGCGGTGATTGCCGAGGCCAGTTTGTCCTTCCTGGGCCTGGGCCAACAGCCCCCCGCGCCAAGCTGGGGCAGCATGCTCAATACAGCCAAGAACTACGTCGACAACGCACCCTGGATGGCTATCTGGCCAGGCGTTTCGATTTTTTTGTTGGTGCTGTCGTTCAACCTCTTGGGCGATGGGCTGCGCGACGCGCTGGACCCACGTCAGCATCAGGTCTAGCTCCGCTGAGGGGTGATCCGCTCAGGCGGCTTAGCGTATGCCACGCAAGCTCAGTCAATGACTCGACCAGCGCGGCCGCGCTGCGGAATTGGCCCACATGGACCACAGCAGCGAAGACCCCGAGCCAGTGCAAACCAAGTGGCCGATATTATCGAAACCGGTCATCCAGCCGACTTGGCAAGGATGCGTGCAAATCACTGGGGTGCGCCTTGTTCAAGTTCCTTTCCAAAGAGCCTTTGCACAACCCCCTCGCGTCGCCCACGCCCACCGCCAGCACCGAGGTCAAGTGCACCACGTGCTACATGTGCGCTTGCCGCTGCGGCATTCGGGTGCACTTGCGTGACGCCGGCGAGGGCAAGGGCCCCGAGGTGCGCTACATCGACGGCAACCCCGACCATCCCATCAACAAAGGGGTGATCTGCGCCAA
>JAYVRO010000083.1:0-7909 GCA_043776165.1 Rubrivivax sp.
GCCCTTAATTGGGCGCGCGTGGATTGAAACATGAGTCAAGTGCTGAGTGGTTACCGCCAGCTACGTCGCGCGCCCTCAATTCGGCGCGCGCGGATTGAAACCTCGGCGATGAGCTTCGCGCCGTCACAGTTGCACCTTCCGTGCAAACCCTTGGCGCTGCGAATACCGCACGTGCTGCGCTGACGATCAGCTCGACTGGTGGCAATTTTGCTACCCGTCGTACATGCTGATCGTGGTGGAGACAAACGTCTTTATTGGCGCCTGCCTGGGGCAAGGCGCAGCCGCGGGCGTTATCGAGCAGTGCCTGGCAGCACGCTTCGTACCGCTGATGGGCGCGGCGCTGCTGGCCGAGTACGAAGACGTTCTGGGCCGGGCTGCCATGTTCCAGACGAGCCGCCTGGACGCGAACGAGCGCCAGGAGTTGCTCAACATCTTCCTGGCTTGTTGCCGTTGGACCCGCATCTACTATGGCTGGCACCCAAATCTGCGCGATGTGGGAGGCAACCACTTGGTGGAACTGGCTGTCGCTGGCGGTGCCAGCGCCATCGTGACGCGCAACATGCGCGATCTGCGTTCGATGGAATTGAATTTCCCCGGTTTGGCCGTGCTGACCCCGGCCAATTTGCTGACTCTGAAGGAGCAATTGTCATGAGTGCCTTGACCATTCGCCTTCCCGACGACAAGTACGAACGGCTGAAAGCCTTGTCCAAGCGCCGCGGTACCAGCGTGAACCGCCTGATCGACGAAATGGCCACGCTGTTGTTAGCTGAGTTCGATGCCGAGGCGCGGTTTCAACTGCGCGCCGCGCGCGGCCAAGGGCAAACCGAGCGCGGGCAGGCTCTGCTGGGCAAGGCGAGGGGCGTGTAGAGCCGCCGCCGTGCCCTAACGCTTGCGCAGCACGTTCATGGCCTTGTCTTGCCGACGCTCTCTCTGCGGCGGGGAGCCGATTCAATGTCTGGGGCTTTGCCCCCAGCCTGGCCAGCCGACGCGCCGGTTGCTGCTGGATGAACGCCTTGACGCACTCCCGCAGCAGCTCCGAGCGCTCAATGCCCGGTTCAGCCAGCGCTAGGAGCCTGTCGGACTTGAGGAACGTCTGCTGCAATTTGGCCGCAGCGGTCCATTTTTCACCGGTCTTTTGTCCCATAGCTACGGCTAGGGGCCTGCAAGCCCGGCAAAAACTGTCCTCGCTGAGGCCAAATTTCGCTTCGACGCCCCAAGTCCGACAGGCTCCTACGGCTTGGGCATAGAGGTCATCGTCAATGGTCAGGGTGGTGCGCACAACAGGCCTTCAGCATCAAACTTGATGCGCTTTTGCATCAAAACTGCCATCTTCACACCAACGGCGCCCCAATCCCCTCCACCTCGTAAACCCGCTGCACCGCAGCCCGCGCCAACATGCGCTGCAAATACGGCCCGATGTGCGCGTAGTCGCGGGCAGGCTTGGAGGTGAAGCTGCGCGTCCAGCGGCACAGCATGAAGGCGTAGGCATCCACCGCGCTGTAGTGCTCGCCCAGGAACCACGGGCCGCTGTTCGCTCGCACGTTGCTGTCCATGTGGCTGGCCAAGTGGTTGTTGACTTGCACCAGCATGGCGTCGACCTTGTTGCGTGCAAAGGTTTTGATCTTGGCCGCCCCTGCGGTGTCGCCTTCGTCGGCCCAGCGCTCGGGGTAGAAGTAAGGCACGAGCGTGGCGTGCAGGGTATTGGCCAGCCAGAACATCCACTTCATGTAATGCGCGCGCTCGTGGCTGGCGAGCAGGGGCGCCAAGTTGGCGCCGGGGTGCGTGTCGGCCAAGTGCATGCAGATGGCGGCGGTTTCATACAGCACCAGCTCGCCGTCTTGAAGCACGGGGATCAGCCCGTTGGGGTTCATCTTTAAATAGGCCGACTGTTTGTGCGCTTGCTTGGCGCGGTCTACTTTGGCTAGGGTGAAAGGTGCAGCCAGCTCGCACAGCACGATGTGTGGTGCCATGCTGGCGTCGGTGGGGCTGTAGTGAAGGGTGATCATGGGTGTTCCTGAAGGTGAATTGAATGGATGAAACTGCTCTGTCGCCGTTTGGGCACCCCATACACGCACGCCGTCACCGATGCTTCCTGCCCAGCCTTGACCAGCCTCAGCTTTGAAGTACGTTTTTCGGGGACAAGGTCGCCGTCGACATGCCCATATTGGGCGCTATCGTGCCCGTATTGGGCATAATCCCCCCGCGATGAGCACCAACGATGCCATGTTCGCTCAGCCTGCTACTGCCAGAGCAGCTCACGCTGCTGGCCGCACCAGCCGCACCAGCATGGCCGACGCGCTGTTCAGCAGCACGCAGCAACGCGTCGTGGGCCTGCTGTTCGGCCAGCCGCAGCGCAGCTATTACGCCAACGAACTGATCTCGCTCACTGGCAGCGGCTCGGGTGCGGTGCAGCGCGAGCTGAAGCGGCTGGTGCAAAGCGAGCTTGTCGCCGCGCGCCTCATCGGCCGACAGAAACACTTCCAGGCCAACCCGAACTCGCCGATCTTTGCCGAGCTGTGTGCCATCGCGAGCAAGACGATGGGGCTGGCCGATCCTTTGCGTCAGGCGTTGGCACCGTTGGCACAGCGCATCGACGCCGCGTTCGTCTACGGCTCGGTTGCAAAGAGGCACGACAAGGCCAGCAGCGACATCGACTTGATGCTGGTGAGCGACGATTTGAGCTACCCCGACTTCTTTGTTGCGCTAGAGGCGGTGAGCCAGCGACTGGGCCGCGAGGTCAAACCCACGATCTACTCGAGGGTGGAGCTGACGCGGCGCATTGCGCGCAGCGACGGCTTCGTCAAGCGCGTGCTGGCGCAGCCCAGGATTTGGCTGATCGGAAGCGACGATGAGCTTGCCAAATCTTGACCGGCTCGTCGGCATTGGCCAGCTGCACGCCGAGCCACCGGCGGCCGACGAATTTGCCGGCTTGCTGAGGTCGGGACTGGCGCGCCTGAACGATGGGGGCAACGCGGCGCTGGCACTGGAGAGCCGCTTCGACCTGACCTACAACGCCGCGCATGCTTTGTGCCTGCCGGCGTTGCGCTGGCACGGCTACCGTCCGGCGAACAGGCGCTACATCGTCTTCCAGGCGCTGCCAGACACACTGGGCCTCGGCCCCGAAGTGTGGCGCGTGCTCGCCAAGGCGCACGAGTTGCGCAACCGCAGCGAGTACGAAGGCGCTCAGGACATCGACCAACGCTTGGTCACCGACGTGCTGGCTGCGAGTGTCTTGGTGGCGCAGAAGGTGCAAGCGCTGGCGCGCCGCACGCTGTGAAACTAGGCAAGGCCAACAGAGCCGCCTGGGGAGCGTCTGATCGACACGACTCAAGGCAGAAGCGACCGCGAACGCTACTTAGGTTGCACGCCAAAAGCCCAGGCCAGCAGCGAGAAGCTGGCAAAGGCCATCACCGTGCTGCTCATGATGATGCGGGCAATGCGGCCGTTGTCGGCGCCGTAGCGCTCGGCCAATATCGCCACATTGCTGGCGCTGGGCAACGCGGCGGCCAGTGTCATCACGGTTATCTGAAACGTTGTTAAGCCAGCGCCCAGGGCATGCGCCGACGCGGCCAGCACAAACACCAGCAACGGGTGCAGCAAGTTCTTGACGAGGGCCACGCCCAGGTAGTCGCGCTTTTTGGTTTGTGTGTGCGTGTGCTGCCCCGCACGCCACAGCACGGTGCCGATGGCAAACAGCGCCACGGGCGTGGCGGCGTCGGCCAGCATGCGCACCGCCGCGTCGAGGGGGCCCGACAAGCGGATTTCCAGCGCCGAAAAGAGCACGCCCAGCGCGATGGCCCAGGGCAAGGGGTTGTTCAAGGTTCCACGTAAGGCGCGCTTGAAAGCCGGGCCCACCGAGCCGCGCACGCCCTGCATCTGCGCCAGTGAAATGCACAGCGATGTGGTGACAAAGATGTCGGCCAGGATCATGCAGATCATCGGCCCGGCCGCAGCGCGGCCCATCAGTGCCACGAGCAGCGGCACGCCCATGAAACCGGCATTGGGGAAGGCGGCCACCAAGGCACCAAACGAAGCGTCCTTCAAGTTCACACGCTTGTTCAAACTGAACGCGATGGTGAAAAAAACGATGAGCAGCGCTGCGGCCAGGTACACCAAAAGCACAGCAGGGCTCAGCAGCTCCAGCACCGGCGTGCTGGCGCCAAAACGGAACAGCAGGCAGGGCAGCGCGAAGTACAGGACAAAGGCGTTGAGCCCGGGGATGGCGCTCTCGGGCAGCACATGCTGGCGCCCCGCCAGGTAGCCGCACAACACCAGGGCGAAGAAGGGGATGGTGACGGCGAGGATGGGTTGCATGGCGGGGGCCAGTATCGCAAGTGGTTTCGCAAGCGGTTTCGCCAGCGGTTTTGCTGGCCGTTTTGCAAGCGGTCGGCATGGCGCGGCACTGCGGCATGATCGGGGTCGCCTTTTGATGCGTTTTTGAAGACACTGCCATGCACCGCTCCGTCAGCCTTTTGCTCAACATCGCCCACGCCATTGACCATCTTTTTTTGCTGGTGTTTGCCACAGCCGTGGCGGCCATTGCGCAAGACTTTGGCTTCGCCCGTTGGGAAGACTTGATGCCTTACGGCGCGGGCGCCTTCTTGTTGTTTGGCCTGGGCTCGTTGCCCGCTGGGCGCTTGGGCGACTTGTGGGGCCGCCGGCAGATGATGTTGGTTTTTTACTTCGGCATGGGTGCCTCGGCCCTGCTCATTGCGAGCACCCAAAACGCTTGGCAGATGGCGACCGCGCTCACGGTGATGGGGGCGTTTTCATCGATCTATCACCCTGTGGGCATCCCGATGCTGGTGCAAAACGCCAAGAACCCCGGCGCGGCCATTGGTGTGAACGGGCTGGTGGGCAATTTGGGCATTGCGGCAGCGGCCATCGTCACCGGGTTTTTGGTCGCCACGGCTGGCTGGCGCACGGCCTTTGTGGTGCCTGGGCTGGCCAGCATCGTGTGTGGGTTTTTGTTCATGTGGCGCGCGCCGCATGAGTCCGAAGCGCCCGCCAAACGCACGCGCAAGGCGGCGGTCGAATTGTCCAAAAGTGAATTGGCGCGTGTGCTCTTGGTGATGACCTTGGCCTCGGTCACGGGCAGCGTGATCTTCAACGTCACCACCAACGCCAATGGCCAACTCTTGGCGGAACGCCTGCGCGGCATCGTGGAAGACCCGGCGCGTTTGGGCATGCTCTTGGCCCTGGTGTATGCCATGGCGTCGGTTGCGCAAGTGGTGGTGGGGCGGCTCTTGGACCGTCACGCTTTGAAGCCTGTGCAACTGAGCATCGTGGCCATGCAAATACCGCTGCTCACCTTTGCCGCCTACGCGCAGGGTTGGTGGCTGTACGCCGCGCTTCTGGGTTTGATGCTCTTCATCTTCGGCGCCATTCCTTTTGTTGACGCGGTGGTGGTGCGTTTTGTTGACGACCGCATGCGCTCACGCGTGGCGGGCATGCGGCTTGCGGTGGCGTCAGGGGCCAGCACCTTGGCCGTGTGGGCGCTGGGGCCGATGGTCAAGCAGTCGGGTTTTGAGACCCTGATGTTGGTGTTGGCGGCGGTCTCGGCTTGCACGGCATTCATCGTGATGTGGCTGCCGGCCGAAACCGCGCGTGGCGTTGCTTCACCTGGGCTTGCACCTGCGCCCGTTGGGCCTAATCCCGCTGCACCCCAGGGCGCGCCGCAGCCACAGTGAATTTGGCGCTGATGTGCTCTGCGCTTAGCGTGTCCAGCGGTTCGTCCACCGCATGAATGGCCGCTTGCAGCTGCTGCGGCCGCAGGACAAAACGCTGCGTGCCCCGTTCGTCTGAACGCGCGTAGTGCAGGTGCGGGTTGAAGGCACGGTTCTTGTCCGTCGTGCTTTGTTTGGCGCCATGGCTGCTGATGGAGGTGCCGCAAAACTCGCTGGCCACGATGGGGCTGCGCTCGTCGTCGTTGTTGACGCGCAGGTCGGCCACAAAGTTGGCGTGCACATCGCCACCCAGCACCACCATGCCAGGAACTTGGCGTTGTGCCACGGTGCGCAGCAGGCGATCACGAGCGGCGGGGTAGCCGTCCCAGCCGTCGGTCCAAAAGGTGCCATCGCGGAAAGAGCCGTCGGCGGTTGTCAACGTTTCACGTGCACTGCGCGCTTCCCTTGAATAAGGCGCCATCAGCGTCTGTTGTGCCAACAAATTCCACGGCCTGTCCAAGCTCAAGCCCTCGGCCAGCCACGCTTCTTGCGCCGCGCCCAGCATCGTGCGCTGCGGGTCTTGCAGCTCGGCGCAATGGCTGGCGCGCACGATGTTGGAGCCGCCCCGAAAAGGTTTGGGACAAGCCTGCGGGCTGCGGTACTGGCGGTCGTCCAGCAGATGAAAGCGTGCCAGGCGGCCCCAGTCCAGGCGGCTGTGCATGCTCATGTGGTGCGTTAACGGTTTGACGGCGCGGGGCAGCGGCATATGCTCCCAATAGGCTTGGTAAGCCTCAGCGCGCTGGCGCTCAAAGTCAGTTTGCAAGCGATGGCCTTGCAGGCCGGCGTAGTCGTTTTCCACCTCGTGGTCGTCCCACACCATCAACCACGGGCAGGCCGCGTGCGCGGCTTGCAGTGCGGGGTCGCTCTTGTACTGGGCATAACGGTCGCGGTAGCCGGCCAGTGTGCGCACAGGGCCTCCACGGTGCGCGCGTGGGCCACCTGCCGACGACGCGCCTTCGTAGATGTAATCACCCAAAAACAGCATCAGCTCAGGTGGATGGTTAGCAATGTGGCGCCAGGCGGCCCATTGCCCGTGGTCCCAGCGCTGGCAACTGGCGATGGCAAAGTGCAGCTCGGTCACCGCCGCGTCGGGCGTGGGCGCAGTGCTTGTGCGGCCCACCATGCTTTGCTGACCCAAGGCGGTGAAGCGGTACCAATAGCTGCGGGCGGGCTCCAGGTTGCGCGGCTCGGCATGCACGCTGTGGGCTTCGTCCGGGGTCGCCACTTCAACGCCGCGTGCGGCAATGCGCGCAAAGGCTTCGTCGTGAGCCAGCTCCCATTGCACATTGACATTGGCTGGCAAGTTCGGCCCGCTCAGGCGCGTCCACAACACCACGCTGTGCGGCTGGGGCGTGCCGCTGGATATGCCCAGCTCAAACCGCGGCAAGTCGGCCGCCTGGGCATGGCGGATGAAGGGCAGCGCGGCGGGCGCGGCCAGGGCGGTGAGCAGGAGACTTCGGCGGTCCATCATGGTGCGCATCATGACGGTCTTTCGGGTTGCTCGGCGAGTGTAGTAACGTACATACAATGCACCACCCCACTTGGCAATGAATCATGTCTGTCACCACTCTTTCCAGCCGCGACTTCAATCAAGACGCCAGCGGCGCCAAGCGCGCCGCATTGCGTGGCCCTGTGTTCATCACCGACCGTGGCCGCCCAGCCCATGTGTTGTTGTCCATCGCGGCTTACCGTGAGTTGACCCGCCAAACGACCAGCATTGCCGATTTGCTGGCAATGCCCGGGGCTGAAAGCATTGACTTCAAGGTGCCGCGTTCAGGGCAAGCGAGCCGACTGCACCGCCCGGCGGACTTGCGCTGATGTTTGTTCTGGACACCAACGTCGTGTCAGAGCTGCGCAAAGTGCGTGCCGGCAAGGCCGACAAGAACGTGACTTCCTGGTCCCGGCAGGTGAACGCCGCCGAACTGTATGTCTCGGCCATCACGGTGTTGGAGCTTGAGCACGGCGTGCTGCTATTGCAGCGGCGCGACGCCACACAGGGCGCCATTTTGCGTGCGTGGTTAGAGAACCATGTCCTGCCCGCCTTTGCTGGCCGCGTATTGGCGGTTGACACCGCGGTGGCACAACGATGCGCCGCGCTGCATGTGCCCAACCCTTGCAGCGAGCGCGACGCCCTGATTGCCGCCACAGCGCTGGTGCACGGCATGACCGTTGTCACCCGCAAC
>JAYVRO010000084.1:0-2408 GCA_043776165.1 Rubrivivax sp.
ATCGATGGGTTCACGCGTGTCATGACGACGGCCATCGCACTGGAAACCAGCAAGGGTGATTTACCCTTGGCGCTGGCCCTGGGCGGTGTGTTGCTGGCGGTGATGGGCGTGATTCACCTCGTCATCCATTTGGCACAAGCTCGCAGCGCACATTCGCAAGAGGTTTTGCTGTGACGGTCTTGTTAACCATTGACATGGCCAGCGTGCGGTTTGGCGCCGTGCAAGCGCTGAGTGAGATCAGCCTGAGCTTGGCGCGCGGCCAACGTTTGGCCTTGGTCGGCGCTAACGGTTCGGGCAAAACCAGCCTGCTGCGGTTGATGCACGGCCTGTTGCCGAGCACGGGCCAACGTGTGCTGCACGCACTGCAACCCGAAGCGCGTGCGCCGCGTTTGGCCATGGTCTACCAACGACCATTTCTGATGAACCTGAGCGTGCGAAAGAACGTGGCGTTGACGCTGTGGCTGCGCCGCTGGCCACAAGCCGAGCGCGCGCAGCGCTGCAC
This sequence comes from Rubrivivax sp., assembly GCA_043776165.1. GTDB lineage: Bacteria > Pseudomonadota > Gammaproteobacteria > Burkholderiales > Burkholderiaceae_C > Rubrivivax. The sequence continues at coordinate 503 of JAYVRO010000084.1, forward strand.
GCAGGCACTGCAACGTGTTGGCCTGCTGGCCCATGCGCATCGGCCCGCGCGCGACTTGTCAGGCGGGCAGCAACAACGCCTGGCCTTGGCACGCGCCTGGTCGGTGGCGAGTGACGTGCTCTTGCTCGATGAACCCACCGCAAGCCTGGACCCCGGCGCCAAACGTGAAGTGGAAGCGCTGCTGGAAGACTTTGCGCAAGAGGGCATGACGCTCGTGATGAGCACGCACAACCTGGGCCAGGCCAAGCGGCTGGCCACGCACGTGGCTTATCTGGAGGCCGGGCGCCTGGTGGTGCTGGCGCCGGTGAACGAGTTCTTCAATGGCGACTTGCCTGGCGCAGCTGCTTTGTTTTTACGAGGTGAACTCCTATGGTCTTAAAAGCACTCTGGCGCCCTTGGGCGATGGTCGTTGTGTTCGTTTTTGCGCTCAGCGGCGCCATGGCTCAAGACAAAACCATCGTCATGGCCAGCACCACGTCCACTGAACAGTCGGGCCTATTTGCCCACTTGTTGCCGCGCTTCAAACAGGCCACGGGCATTGACGTTCGTGTGGTCGCGGTGGGTACGGGCCAGGCCTTGGACATGGCGCGCCGGGGTGACGCTGACGTGGTGTTTGTGCACGACACCGCCGCCGAAGAAAAATTCGTGGCCGACGGTTTTGCGCTCAGGCGCGAGGCCGTCATGTTCAATGACTTTGTGCTCATCGGCCCGGCAGCCGACCCGGCCAAGGTCGCTGGTGACGACACTGGCACCGCACTGAGAAAAATTGCCTCTTCGGGCGCGGCTTTTCTGTCGCGCGGTGACAAGAGCGGCACGCACGCCGCCGAGCTGCGCTTGTGGACCACGGCGGGCCTGAGCCCCGCCAACCCCAAGCTGGCCAACTACAAGGAATGTGGCTGCGGCATGGGCGCGGCCTTGAACATCGCGGCCTCCACCAACGCCTATGTGATGAGCGACCGCGGCACCTGGTTGTCGTTCAAAAACCGCGCCGGCCTGGCCATCTTGGTCGAAGGCGACAAGAGCCTCTTCAACCAATACGGCGTGATGGTCGTGAACCCCGCCAAGCACCCGCATGTCAAACAACAGCTTGCCCAACAGTTTGCAAGCTGGGTGACTTCAAGCCCTGGGCAGGCGGCGATTGCCGACTACAAGATTGGCGGCAACGCCTTGTTTTTTCCGAACGCGGCCAAGTAGGCAACGCCCAGCGCAAATTCAAGGCGCCCCAATCACGCGCAAACCCACCATCACGCTGCGCGGCGCACCGGGTTCGAAGTAACGCGCATTGCCTTCGCCCACGATGACGCTGCCTGCGTAGCGGCGGTCGGCGAGATTGTCGATGCGGGCGATGAGCTCGATGCGGCCCGGCCCCACGGCAAACGCCCGCGTCCAGCGCAGCGCGGCCAGACCGTAACCGGGCGCGGCGTCGCTGTTGACGTCGTTCACAGGCGTGCGTGCCACGGCACGGGCTTCAAGCGCCCATTCGCCAAGCAGTGCGTCCTTCCACGCCAGCTCTCCCCAACTGCTCGCGCGCTGCGTGCCCGCAATGCGGTTGCCTGCGCTGACGCTGACAGTGGGCGTGGTGCAAGGCACACCGGCGCAGGTCAGGAAGGTGTTGCGGTAGGTCGCGTCGAGCCAGGTGGCCGACGCCGTTGCACGCCACGCGCCGGCGGGTTTGAAGGCCGCTGCCAGCTCCAAGCCGCGGCGCAAGGTGCGGCCCACGTTCTGGAACGTGGCGCGACCGCCGGTATTGCTGGCCACGCCAATTTCATCGGCCACCCGCGCTTCAAAAAGGGATGCGTCGAGCGCCCAAGCGCCTTCGCGCCATTTCGCGCCCACTTCGGCTTGGGTGCTGGTTTGTGGCTTGAGGGCGAAGTTCAAACCGGCGGCGCCACTGGGCTGGTAGGCC
>JAYVRO010000085.1:0-2398 GCA_043776165.1 Rubrivivax sp.
CGCTCGTCGTCGTCGCCCAAATGGTAGTCCTCCCACCAGTCAGCCATCGCGACGTCGACTTCACCGACATCGGCACGCAAGCGCAAGAAATCGTAGCCCGCACGGAACCGCGGTTGGTCCGCCAGCGCCTGAGCCGTACTGGCAGTGCGGCGATCAAACCGTGGTTGCATCTGCCAAATCTCGCGCATGTCGGCGGCCAATTTGCCGCGCCCGGAGATGTCGCCGATGCGGGCGTCAAACACGGCGTCGATCGCCTGCTGCAGCGCCGGAAAAGTCGGCTCACCAGCGTCACGCAAAACCGTCCATCGGCCCTGCACGTCGTGCCACAACAAACAAGCGAGCATGAAGCTGGGCGCCACGGCGCGGCCTTCCTGAACACGGGTGTCGGTATCGGCCAGCGCCAACTTAATGAATTGGCTGCGTTGCACCGCGCCAGCATCGTCAGCCAAGGCCGCATCCAGAACGGGGAAAATACCGTGGTCCAAACCTTGGCGCTTGAGCTGCTCGATGCTCGCCAGTGCGTGCCCCGTCTGCAAAAGCTTGACCATTTCATCGAACATGCGTGAGCTCGGCACGTTGGCCAACAATGCAGACATCGCGCGGATTGGTTTTTGTGTGGCCGGTTCGATGGAAAACCCTAGTTTGGCCGCAAATCGCATGACACGAATGATGCGCACTGGGTCTTCGCGGTAACGCGCCGCCGGGTCGCCAATCATGCGCAAAAGGCGAGCGCGCGAGTCGGCCATGCCGTGGTGGTAGTCCACCACGATCTCGCTCACCGGGTCGTAGTACATCGCGTTGACGGTGAAGTCGCGCCTCGCGGCATCTTCCACCTGAGGGCCCCAAACGTTGTCGCGCAATACCCGCCCGCTGGCATCGACTACATGTGTTTTTCCCGAGAGTTCTTGCTTGGACGTTTTCTCATTACCCACCACTTGGTCGGCGGCAGCTGAGTCGAGGTTGGCGCGGAACGTGGACACCTCGATGACCTCGTGTTCACGCCCGCGGCCAAACACCACGTGAACGATGCGAAAGCGTCGTCCAATGATGAAAGCGCGCCGGAACAAGGCCTTCACTTCTTCGGGTGTTGCGTCAGTGGCAACATCAAAGTCTTTTGGCCGCAAACCCACCAACAAGTCGCGCACCGCGCCGCCCACCACGTAGGCTTCAAAACCCGCGTCCTTGAGGGTGCGCACCACGCGCACCGCGTTGTCGTCTAGCAGTTTGGGATCGATGCAATGCTCGCTGGAAGGCACTTCAACGCGCACGCCTGCCGGCACAGAGAGCAAAACAGGTTCTGCGCTCGGCTCAGCCTGACCCAACAGCCTTCGAATGAATTTCTTGATCATGGTGAGTGGACGGAGCTTCAATCAAAAAGTCTGAGGATGGGCCAGCCACGTGAACGTGCAATGGTGGCCAATTCAGTGCTGGGGTTGGTGGCCACCGGGTGGCTCACGGCTTCTAACAAAGGCAAGTCGTTGGTGGAGTCGCTGTAGAAAGTGACACGCTCGAAGTCGCGCCATTCGCATCCCATTGTTTGCAGCCATTGTTGTACGCGCACGACCTTGCCTTCACGAAACGACGGTGTGCCAAGAATGCCGCCTGTTACCCGGCCACGTTTGTCGCGCTCCAGTTCCGTGGCGATCAGGTGCTGCACGCCAAACAAGTTGGCAACGGGCCGTGTGATGAATTCATTGGTCGCCGTGACGATGGCAATCAACTCGCCAGTAGCTTGGTGTTGTTCGACCAAGGCCAAGGCTTGGGCATGAACAACGGGGCGAACCACCTCGTCAACAAACCGCGTGCTGGCTGCGCGGATTTCCATTTCGGCACGGTTGCGCCAGGGCGTCGTCGCAAAGTCGATGTAGGCCTTGATATCCAATTGGCCCAATTGATATTGCTGGAAAAACGCCTCGTTGCGATCTCGATAGAGCGTTTTGTCAGCCCAGCCGATGCGTACCAAAAATTCACCAAATGCGTGATCAGAATCGATCGGCAACAGCGTGCCGTCAAGATCAAAGAGGGTCAGTCTCATCGCATTGACAATTCAAATGACTCACTCCTGCCGCTCCGCTCCAAGAGCATGCGTTTGAGCAAAGGCACGGTGACAGGCCGCGCCGCCGACAAGGCAAATTCGTCCAGGCCATCGAGCAGGCTCATCAAGTGCTTGAGGTCGCGTTCATAGTGCGTCAACAAAAAATCCATCACGTCGTCTGACAAAAAAATACCCCGGCGATCAGCCTCGCGACGCAGCGCCGCGCGTGTTTGCTCTTCAGACAAACAAACCGCAGCGAACACATGCCCCCAAGCGAGTCGGGTGCGCAAATCTTCTCGCAGCGGCAAGTCAACGGGCGGCGTGCGCCCAGCGGCAAGCACCTGCACGCCATGCGTAGCGGCG
>JAYVRO010000086.1:0-7831 GCA_043776165.1 Rubrivivax sp.
CACAACCCTGGCTACGATTTCAACGACGACAACGTGGCCACGGGTGCGGCGTATTGGCACTTGTTGGCTGAACGGTGGTTGGTGGATTGAGGCTTTGGCACCACTGAGGTGACAGGGCGCCTGATCCGCGTCACTTCAAATGTTGGTCCAGGAATTTCTCCAGCCGCCGCGCGAAATCAACCTGGGTTTCGAGCTTGTTCCAGCCATGTCCCTCGTCCTTGTAGACCACCCACTCAGGTTCTTGCCCGGCTTTGCGCAAGGCCTCGCGCAACCGGGTGCCGTGTTCCAGCGGCACGCGCAGGTCACTGCCCCCGAAGGCCAAAAACAGCGGCTTGGTGATGCGGGCGGCCTGCGCCACGGGTGACGCCGCCGTCAGCGCCACCACATCCTTCTCAGCATCGCCCACCGTTTGCGGCAAGGCGTATTTGCGCCCTTCATCGCTGATGTCGTCACGCGACCACCAAGAACCCTTGAGGAGAAGAAGAGGGTCGGTCACCGCCACCCAGGCGGCGCCGCACTGGAAGAGTTCTGGGTCGCGCACCAAACCCATCAGCGTGCTGTAGCCACCGTAGCTGGCGCCAGCAATGCACATCTTGCCGGCCCAGCCTTGGGCCACGGCCCATTTGGCGGCGTCGGCCACGTCGTCTTGCATGGCCAGGCCCCATTGCTTCCAGCCGGCCTCAAAGTGGGCGCGGCCGTAACCCGTGCTGCCCCGAAATTCCGGGCTGACAACCAGGTAGCCGCGAGAGGCCAAAAACTGCGCTTGGCTGGCCCAAGCCCAATGGCCGCCACGTACCCAGGGGCCACCATGCACCATCACCACGGCGGGGCCGGGCGCGCCCGCCTTGCGGCCTGGGGGGATCGTCAACCACAGCGGCAGGTCGCGCCCGTCGCGCACTTTGATGCGCACAAAGTCCACCGTGGCCATGCGTGCGGGGTCAATGCCACTTTGCACGCGGCTGACCAGTTGCCATTGCTCGGTGGACTTGCGAAACACCCAGAGTTGCCCCGGGTCGCGGTCGTTGTAGGCACGCACCAGCACCACCATGTCGCTGTGGCCACAGCGGCGGCACGACAGGCGGTTGACGTGCCCAGGCAAGCGCTTGTCAGCCAGCGCCTGCATCTGCTTCATGGCCGGGTCAAACCAAACGGTGGTTTCGGCGTCGGTTTCAACACGCACGCCCAACACCTTGCCGCCCACGTTTTCAGTCAACAGTCCGCCGCGAAAGTCAAAGCCTGGGGTACTGATCAAGGGCTCGCGGGCGGGCCTGCGCTGCGCGAAATCAAACCGTGCCAAAACCTGGATGCCCGCAGTGCCGCTGGCGCGGGTGACATACAGGCCGCCACTGTCGTCAACGTAGGCGGGTGAATACAAGCGATGCAAGGCGGGGAACTGGGCCAGCTTCTCCCAGACCGTGCTGCCGGGTGCGCGCCAATGAAACTGGTCCTCGCCGTCGCGATGGCTGACCACGGCACGCGGCTCACCTTGCCTGTCAAACAGCCACTGCACAACGTTCTCTGGCGCGCCAGCAGAAAGCGAACGCACGAGCCCCGTCACCACATTCACGCGCAGCGCGTTGACGGCCTTGATGTCGCCACCCGCCGTGAACTGATAGGCGCCCACGATGACTTCTTCACCACCTTCACCAGGCACTTGCAAGAGCCGGTGGCGCCAGTCCAGCGCGCGGCTATGCAGCTGGCTGCCGGTGACAAAGCGCGTGGCCGTTTCAATCAAGGTGCGGCGCTCGCTGCCGTCGGGCCGCACACTGAAGAGGCCGGGGTTGAACCATTGATCACCGCCGCCGCGCTCGTTGTCGCTCAGGCTGTAAACCAGTCGATCGTCGGTGACCCACTGGAAACTATTGATATCGGCATCGGCGTAACGCGCCGCCTGCGTCACCTGCCCGGGCTTGTTCAGATCGAAAACGACCAACCCGCTGCGGGGCCCGCCAAGGCCTGTGGTGATGGCCAAGAATTTGCCCGAGGGCGACAACTGCGCGTCGCTCACATCCGGGCGCTTGAAGAAGGCTTCAGGTGGCACTGCGGGCTGGGGGCTACCTGTCACCGTGGCCTCTTGCGGCGCTTGCGGCGTTTGTGGCACTTGCGCCAAGGCCGCGCCCGAAACGACGACAAGGGCCAATACGGCCAGCAGTCTTTGCATCTTCTTTGCCATGGTTGTCTCCCGTTTTGCTGCCGGGCAGGTGGTCTGTCGTGGGCCACGGCTAGGCAAGCATAGCGTCGCCCAAGCTACAGCCCACACGTTCGCGCTGCGGCACACTGCGCGCAGGAGAAACCCATGCCGCCGACCCACGTTAACGATTCAGACGACACAAAAGACAAATTGCAAAGCGATGCACCCGCGCCGCCCACCGCGTCCAGCGCGAATGCAAGTCCGAACACCAGCGCGAATGCCAGCGCCAACGCCAACGCCAACGCCGTCCCCGGAGGCTTCGTGCCGTTGCGCATGGGGGGCGACTACATCGACCTCAACGGCCCCATCTACGTGCGAGTTGAAGCGGGCCAACTACAGCTCGGCTTTCGCATCGAGCAGCGCCACACCAACCCGATGGGCATTTGCCACGGCGGTTGGATGGCGAGCTTTGCCGACATGGTGTTGCCCATCTCGGTGCACCGCCAAAGCAAAGAGTTGCGCTACCGCTTTTTACCCACCATCAGCCTGCAACTGGACTACCTGGCACCGGGCGCCTTGGGCGCCTGGGTGCAGGGCACGGGGCAGCTTTTGCGCCACACCAAAAGCCTCGTGTTTGCACAAGGCCTGATCACCGTAGACGGTGCGCCCGCTGTGCGCATGAGCGGTGTGTTCAAGATAGGGCCGCCGTTTGATTTTCGAAAGTCGGCTGATCTACAAAAACAAGGGCTCGGGCAGAACATTTAGCGGCAACACCAACCTCAAGAACATCCCTTTCACACAAGCACAAGCAAGGACTACTTCATGGCATTCGCAAACGATAAATCGGCGATTCCACGCTCGGTACGCGCGTTCACAGTCGTATTGATCTTGGCTGGCTGCTTCTTCACCTACGTATTCGCATTCAATCCCGGCCTGGCCTTTCCAGGCGCGCAGATCACCGACTACTCATCACGACTTGGTTTCATGAGCACAGGCGTTCGAGTGCTCGGCAGCGTCGTAGGTCTCATCGTCGCCTTGGCGTTGAACAGCCCGCGCATGTTGCTGCTCATGCTGATCACGCGACTCGTGATTGAAGTCGGTGACATTCTTGTTGGTTTCGCAACGGGCGGGACGACAACCAACACCATCATGATCAGCGCCATTGCCTTGTGTGAACTCCTTGCAATACTCAAACTGTGGCAAGTCATCGGGCAGGAAGACAGCAAGTAGCACGGCGCGCGTCCTGGGTGATCGTCACATCTCTACAACGGAGTTGAAATCATGAAACTCACAGGCGGCTGCCATTGCGGCGCGATTCGCTATGAGGTTGAGGGCGACGCGCTGACCAGCGCGCTTTGTCATTGTTCTGACTGCCGCCGGCACGTCGGCGCGCCCATGGTCGCTTGGACCATGTACCAGCAGTCTGCGGTGCAGATCACAAAAGGGGCGCCCAAGGTTTACGAGTCATCAGAGCATGGAAGGCGCCAGTTCTGTGCGGACTGTGGGACCGGGCTCTTGTATTCAAATGCAGAGATTCTCCCTGCGCTCATAGACGTTCAAAGCGCAACCTTCGACGACCCCAGTGCAGTGCCTGCGCATGTTCACGTCCAAGTGGCCGAGCGAATCAGGTGGATGGCAAATGCACATGAATTGCCACAGTTTGATCGCTATCCGCCGCATAGCGCGGTGTGATCGATACAGCATCAAGCGCTGCATCATCTCGCCCAGATACGTTCCGCCTAGCGGCGCTCCATTCGCTCTTCAGGGTTCGGCGCGATTGCCACGGCGCCGGAACACGGGGACCGGCTCGAACATCGAACGCCCGAATCCCGCCACCCCTGGATCGTTGGAGGATGACTATATGCATAATATATGCATAATGACCTGATGGACTTCGAGTTCGATCCAGCGAAGGCAAGGGCAAACCTTCACAAACACAAGGTCAGCTTCTCGCATGCTGAGCAGGCGCTTCGTGATCCCAGCGCGTTCACGATCGAAGATCCTGATTCCGAAGGCGAACCGAGGTATGTCACTCTGGGCATGGACTCCCTCGGTCGAGTTCTCATCGTTGTCCACACTCCACGCGGGGATCGAACCCGCCTGATTTCGGCACGCAAGGCCAGCAAAGGCGAATCGGAGCAATACGGTGCGTAAGGAATACGATTTCTCTCAAGCCAAGCGGGGCGCTGTCATCCCTTCCCAGGGAAAGACGCGCATAACCATCATGCTGGACGATGACCTCATTGAGTTCTTCCGCGCCAAAGCGGAAGCAAAGGGCACTGGGTATCAGACGATGATCAACGCAACACTGCGAGCCTCGGTCGGCCAAAAGCAGGGCAAGGCAGCAGATGACAAGCCTCTGACTGTTGCCGTCCTGCGCAAGGTTTTGCGGGAGGAGTTGCATCAATGACGCCGACCATTGGGCTAACCCTATGTCGAACCGATCGACAACAGAATGCCGCCGTCGCCAGCTCAGCTTCAATGTCGAGGCCGAATGAAACGAAACCTGTGGGTCCTCGCCCTCTTTTATGGACACCTCTTTGTGCTCGGCGGGTACGCAGTGCCTAGCCAAACAAATCAGTCGGCCATGGTCGCAATTGAAGTCACGACCTCACTTGGAGACATGAGCTCTGAAGCAACGGAAGACGAGCTTACGGCCCCATTGGAGACGTTGCTGGCAACCGCCCCCTCATTGCGCGAGATGCGTTCGTCCTCCGCGCACGGCGTAAGCACGATCTGGTTGCAGTTCAAAGGAACCTCGGCACCAGTCGCGCTGCAATGGGTACGGCATCGGGTGGCGCAGGCCACCTCCCGTTTGCCTGCGGGTGTCCATGGGCCGGTGGTTACCGAATCGAACTACCCGCAGTAGATCCCTGAGCCGCGCCAAGCGTGCAGACCTGCTTGCGGTCGGACGAGCGCGCGTCAGAGAAATGCTTCTCGTTAGCCACCAACACAACCAACGCTCAGGGCGCCGTCAATGCGACAACTGATCCTTGCAATGACTCTTGCCGCCGCGACACACACGATGGCGCAAACGATGGCGCCATCGACAGCACAGACGGCTGGAGAGCCCAACCTGCTGACCGTGTTGTCGTCGTGCGATTCGACATTCTTCGGGGCGCTGCAAGCGCGACAGAAGAGTCTCGAACCCCGAGGCCGGGTTCAAGAGCGAGGCGCAGCCGCGACCTTTCCTGTACCGAACATTTCGCATCCGTCTGACAGCAAGGTCTTCTTCAACAAACCGCTTCGCCTGCACGGGTTGGACGTCATCGGTTACTTTGATGAGCTGACTCCGATTCCAGGTGGTGTTGCGGTGTCCTGGGGGTTCTTGTTTTCGGCCACGGTCGCCGAAACTGTTGCACGTGTTGGAACGTCGATCTGGGACGCGTCGCGCCTCAGGCAAGGTGAGGTGAGCCGCGAAATGACGCAAAAGCTTCGCCCGGATTTTCCAATTGATTGACCTGGACAACTAACTCTTTACTCAATCCGAAAGACGCAGACATGGCCCATGAACTCGAAGGTGGCTGCCTTTGCGGCAAGGTCAGATTCCGGGCAAGTCAGCGGCCGATGCGCACGCTGGCCTGCCACTGCCGCTTTTGCCAGCGCGTGACAGGAAGCTCCTACTTCGCGGAGTCCATGTTTGCTATGAACGCGGTGACGTTCAATGCTGGACAGCTGAGTTGCTACGAGCACATCTCAGATGACAGCCAGAAAAGGGTCTTCGTTCACTTCTGCCCGAGCTGTGGAACCACCGTGTCCCTCACGTTCGAGCGCTGGCCGGATTTACGAGGCATTGCCCGCGGTTGTTACGACGACCCCAACGCCGTCACGGTGTCGAGCCATATCTGGACCCAGTCCGCCCAAACGGGAACTGCCCTGCCCCCGGACATTGATTGTTTTGCGCGTGCTCGCATGTCGCTCGATGGGCGAGCCGAAGTGCCCACAAGGCATGCGTCACCTGCGATGGCGGTACATCAGCAAGCAAATCATGTCGAACGTTAATTCTCGCTTCAACATTCACTGAACGCCCTTGCCCCGTCATGTGCAGAAACATCAAAACACTTTTCAACTTCGAGCCGCTGGCCACTGAGTTGGAGATTCGAGACGCCTCGCTTCAGTTTGTGCGCAAGCTGAGCGGGTTTGCCGTTCCTTCCAAAGCCAATGAAGCTGCCTTCGAGGCCGCTGTCGAGGAAGTTGCCGCGTCTGCCCGACGTCTGATTGCCAGCTTGGTCACCAGCGCTGAGCCCAAGAACCGCGAGCTTGAAGCAAGCAAAGCCCGTGAACGCTCAGCGCAGCGCTTTGCCACTGGCCCGGGGTAGCCGTGCCAAGGGCAGGTGGGTTCGGTGGATGACGTCGACCGTTGAATCCACGCCCCACGTCGATTGGACAGCACCGTCCCGATTGCGCCGTCTCGAATTCAGTGACTCAGCGGGCCAGGTGCATGCCTGAATCCAGCAGCACCAGTTCACCCGTCACGGTGCGCGCGCCGCACACCAACCACACGACAGCTTCGGCCACGTCTTCAGGCGTGCAAGCGCGCGCCAGCGGCATGGTTTTTTCGTAGTGGGCCTTGGTTTTTTCATAGCCCTCTTGGCCGATGCCGTCGGTGAACCATCGTGATGTGATGAGCCCAGGGCACACGGCGTTGACTCGAATCTCAGGCGCCAGCGCGCGCGCCAGGTACAGCGTCATAGCGTTGATGGCGCCCTTGGACGCGATGTAGGCCACCGACGAGCCCACACCCAGCGCGCCGGCTACTGAAGAGACGTTGACGATGGCGCCGTCGCCCGAGGCCTTGAGCTGCGACACGCAGGCGCGCACCATCTGAAACGTGCCCACGGTGTTGACGCCCAGGATGCGCTGGAAGGTGTCACCGTCGACAGCGTCCCAATTGGCCGTGCCCGCAAACGATGTCACGCCGGCGTTGTTGACCAAGGCATCTATGCGGCCCCAGCGCACCATGGTCGCAGCTGCCATGGCACGGCAAGCGGCGTCGTCACTCACGTCGCCCTGTAACAACAGCGTGTCGGCACCGGCCGCGGTGCAAGCCGTCTGCACTTGGGTGGCCTCAGTCTGGCTCTTGCTGTAGTTGATGACGACGTTGTAACCCTGCTTGGCCAGCATCAGCGCCGTGGCGGCCCCCACCCCAGTGCCCGAGCCGGTGACGATGGCGACTTTGCGAGAACTCATGTTGTTACCTCTTGTGAAATGTTAAGTTGTGACGTGTTGAATTTTGAGCCGCAAACGACATCGCCAAGCCAAGCCAAGCCAAGCCAAGCCAAGCCAAGTTTGCTGTTGCCATCTACAACCCAAGATACGCGCTGCGCAGATCATCGTTGGCCAGCAGCTCAGCGCTGGTGCCCGAAAACCGCAGCAAGCCGTTTTCCAGCACAAAAGCGCGGCTGGCAATGGCCAGGGTCTGGGCCACGTTTTGCTCGACCAACAGAATCGACAAACCATCGCTGTGCAGTTGCTTGATGAGGCTGAACATCTCTTGCACCAAGAGCGGGCTCAGGCCCAAGGAGGGCTCGTCCAGGATCAAGAGCTTGGGCTCAGCCATCAAACCGCGTGCGATGGCCAGCATCTGTTGTTCACCGCCGCTGAGCGTGCCGGCCTTTTGCGTCGTGCGTTCTTTCAAGCGCGGAAAAATCGTGAATGCACGTTCCAGATGACGCGAACGATGTTGGCGCGCGCGGGTGA
>JAYVRO010000087.1:0-2387 GCA_043776165.1 Rubrivivax sp.
TCGAAGACGGCCCGACGCTGCGCGAAGTGGTGTGGGGCGTGGACAGCAGTGACGAGCTGGACCGACTGCGGCCACTGCTGGCAGCGCAGCCTGGCTTCAAGGACGAATGGCACCGTCTGGGCTGCACCGACCCGATGGGCCTGGCGGTGCGCTTTCAAGTCAGCGCAAAGCGCGTGTTGACGGCGACAGACACGCAAGGCGGCCAAGTTAACAATTGGTATGAGCGACATCGAATCAACGCCGCCGGTAAGTTCTACGATCGCGCGACGCCCGTGGAAGTGGGCCACGTGGTGCTCTTCACACCTGAACTCGCGGCCATGGAAACTTTCTACGCCAGCCTGGGTTTTGTCACCTCGGACCGCTACCCTGGTCGCGGCGCTTTCATGCGTTGCGCGCCACGCGGTGGCCACCACGATTTGTTTCTGCTGCAAACGCCCGATGGCAAACGTGGCCTGAACCACGTGGCTTTCAGCGTGCGCGACATCCACGAGGTGTTTGGCGGCGGCCTGCACTTCAGCCGCTGCGGCGGCATCACACAACTGGGCCCTGGCAGGCACCCTGTCTCGTCGGCCTACTTCTGGTACTTCAAGTGCCCTGCCGGTGGACTCATTGAGTACTACGCTGACGACGACGAACTCACCGAAGACTGGGTGCCGCGCAGCTTTGAGCCGGGCCCCACGGTGTTTGCCGAATGGGCCATTGACGGTGGCATCGACGGCCACACACGGCGACAAAAAGGCGTGGCGGCTGACGGCAAATTCTTGAGCGACAAACGTTGACGGCGGCACGGCACGCGAACTTAACCTTCGGAGTGACACGATGATTCTGAACACCGACCACAACCCCCACTTGGCCGCTGCGCTGGGGCCTGCCGTCTCACATGTGGCTGGCAAAGGCGTGATCGAGGTGCCGGGCCAGATGCCCAATGTGGTTTGGCAAACCCGCGCTGCACCACCCACGGCTTATGAAAACGCGCTCGCCGATGCCTTGGAAGTTGCTTTCGAGAGTGGCGCGCAAACCGCAGAACAAGTTGTGACGGCGCTCAACACAGCAGGTCGGGCAGACGCGCAAGGGACGGCGTTCACAGTCGCCAGCTTTGAGGCCGAGATGGCGCGCCTCGGTGCTTGATCTGCTGCTCGCATCGAACATTGCTCCATCTGAGATTGCCATGCACACCGACGTCATCACCTTCTGGTTCACAGAGACCGCTCCCAAATCGTGGTGGGCTGTCGACCCCGCCTTTGATCAACTCATCCGCACGCGCTTTGGTGCTTTGCACAGCCAAGCGGCAGCGGGTGAACTCTTCACTTGGCGCGCCACGCCGCTGGGGCGTCTGGCTGAGGTCATCGTGCTCGATCAGTTCTCACGCAACATGCATCGCGGCACACCATTGGCCTTTGCGCACGACGCCATGGCCCTGGCGCTGGCGCAAGAAGCTGTGGCGGCCGGCGCAGACCGGTCACTCAACCCCACCGAGCGCAGCTTTTTGTACCTGCCCTTCATGCACAGTGAGTCCAAGCTGATTCACCAAACTGCCGAGGCGCTTTACCGCGCGCTGGGCCAAGACAACAACTTGCAGTTCGAGCTGCGTCACAAAGCCATCGTTGACCGCTTTGGGCGTTATCCGCACCGCAACGCCGCGTTGGGGCGTGAATCCAGCGCCGAGGAAATTGAGTTCCTCACTCAGCCTGGGTCAAGCTTTTAGCGCTGGCTCCACGTTCACATCACCTCACACGTTAAGGCAAGAACATGGCATCCACCGTGGCAACCAACATGACAAGCGCAGACGCTGACGCAGACGCCCAAGCGCAACTCAAAGCCGAAGCGGCGCGCATCCTCAACACCGGTTTGCGCAACTTGTGGTGGCCCGTGTTGCCCAGTGCGCAGCTGCGCGAGGCGCCGGTGGGCATCACGCGCTTGGGCGAGCAGATCGTTGTCTGGCGCGACGCCCAGGGCAATGCGCATGCCTTGCAAGACCGCTGCCCGCATCGGGGCGCGCGGCTCAGCCTGGGTTGGAATTTGGGCGACACCGTGGCCTGCTGGTACCACGGCGTTCAGGTGGACGGCACGGGCACGGTGTGCAAAGTGCCCGCGTCCAACCACTGCGCCATGGAAGGCCAGCAACGTGTGCGCAGCTACCCGGCGCAAGAGCACGCTGGCGCCATCTTTTTGTGGTTTGGGCTGGACGAAAAAACTGCGCCCGCCCCGCTTGTCTTACCTGAAGAGTTAACCAGCAGCGCGCACTCGCACTTCTTGTGCATGTCGAACTGGAAGGCCAACTACCGCTACGCCATTGACAACGTGATGGACCCGATGCACGGCGCGTATTTGCACGCCGCGTCGCATTCCATGGCCGAAGGCGACAAACAAGCCGAGATGCGCGTGCG
>JAYVRO010000088.1:0-2377 GCA_043776165.1 Rubrivivax sp.
GAGCCGTCATCGGGCCTCAACGTCGAAGAAACCAGCGACATGGCGTTCTGGATTCAGGACATCAAGAATGAGTTGGGCATCACGGTTCTGATGGTGGAACACGACATGAGCCTGGTCTCGCGCGTGTCAGACCGCGTGTTGGCCATGAACCAAGGTGAAAAGTTAGCTTTGGGCACACCAGCAGAAGTGCAAGCCCATCCGGGTGTCATCGAAGCCTATTTGGGCAGCACCGACGATGTGAGTTCGCTGCGCAGGAGTCGCGCATGACCGCGGCAGTTTCGGGGGCTGCTGAATTGGCGCCCGAGGTCATCCTCAGGCTCAGCAACGTGGAAAGCGCGTATGGCCCCATCAAGGCCATTCGAGGGGTGAGCTTGGTGGTGACCAAAGGGCAGATCGTCACCGTCTTGGGCAGCAATGGTGCGGGCAAGACCACGATCTTGAAAACCGTCTCGGGCATCATCGATCCGCGCAAAGGCACGGTCGAGTTCAAGGGCGGCGACATCACCGCCATGGATGCTTCGCTCATCGTGCGAAAGGGGCTCTCACACGTGCCCGAAGGCCGCGAGGTGTTCCCGCTCTTGTCAGTGCATGACAACCTGGTGATGGGCGCCTACACACGCACCGACCGCGACGCCGTGGCGCGCGACATCGCGATGGTCTACGACTACTTTCCCATCTTGCGCGAACGTGCCAAACAAGATGCCGGTCTGCTCAGCGGCGGGCAGCAGCAAATGCTGGCCATCAGCCGCGCGTTGATGGCAGCGCCTGCGCTGATGTTGCTGGACGAGCCCAGCCTGGGCTTGAGTCCCAAACTCACCAAAGAGATTTTTGAGATCGTCGTTCGCATCAACCGCGAGCGCGGCACCACCATGCTTTTGGTCGAGCAAAACGCCAACATGGCACTGAACGCTGCTGACCATGGTTACGTGCTGGAAAACGGCCGCATCGTGATGGAAGACAGTTGCGACAAGTTGCGTGAAAAGGACGACATCAAAGAGTTCTACCTGGGCATGCAGGAAGCCGGCGCGCGAGGTGAGCGGCGCTGGAAAAAGAAGAAAACCTGGCGGTGATGTCATGAGCAATCTCTGGGACACCTCCAACGTTAAACCGCGGCATGACATCGTGGTGCCGGGTGACACCGTGCCCGTCATGTTCTTGAACGCCGTGGCAGCTCGGCGCGACAAGGTGTGGATGCGCGAGAAAGAGCTCGGCGTCTGGCGCGAGTGGACTTGGGGTGAGACAGCCCAGGCCGTGCGCGAAGTGGCCATGGGTTTGGCGGCCCTGGGTTTTGCGCCGGGCGACTGTGCGTCCATCCTGTCCAACACCGTGGTCGAGTGGGTCGTCACCGATCTGGGTGTGCTTTGCGCCGGCGGTGTGGCCAACGGCATCTACCCGACCGACGCGACGTCGCAAGTGCACTACTTGTGTGAAGACTCGCGCAGCACCGTTTTATTTGTTGAAGACGAAGAGCAACTCGACAAGGCGCTGGAAGTGCGCGCGCGGTTGCCCTTGCTTCAAACCATCGTGGTTTTTGACATGGATGGTTTGCAGCGTTATGCCGATCCCATGGTGATGAGCTTTGCGCAACTGCGTGAACGCGGTGCGGCGTTTGACAAGGCCAACCCCGCACTCTTTGACGAGCGCGTGAAAAGCCGTCAGCCGCAAGACCTGGCCATCCTCATTTACACCTCAGGCACCACAGGCAAGCCCAAAGGGGCCATGCACAGCCACGCGGGCTTGGTCTACACGGCGCGCGGCAACAACACGCTGATTGCACAAGACGAGAGCGACGAGCGCATGTGTTTCTTGCCGCTGTGCCATGTTGCTGAGCGACTGGGCGGCGAGTACTTTGCGATGTACACCGGCACGGTGATGAACTTTGTCGAGAACCCCGACACCGTGCCCGAAAACGTGCGCGAGATTGCGCCCACAGTTTTCACCGCCGTGCCTCGCGTCTGGGAAAAGTTCTATTCGGCCGTGATGATTGCCCTCTCAGAATCAAGCCGCATGCAGCAGCTTGTTTACCGGTGGGCCATCGGTGTGGGCCATCAAGTGGTCGACAAAGTCTTGGGCGGGCAAGCCGTTCCTGCTCATCTCAAAGTG
Organism: Rubrivivax sp.; assembly: GCA_043776165.1. Taxonomy (GTDB): domain Bacteria; phylum Pseudomonadota; class Gammaproteobacteria; order Burkholderiales; family Burkholderiaceae_C; genus Rubrivivax. Next base: position 2,104 of record JAYVRO010000088.1, read on the forward strand.
CAATTCACCTTGGCGCGGTGGCTGGCGCTGAACAATGTGCGCAAGCTCATCGGCATCCATCGGGCGCGCTTTCTCGTCACCGGCGCCGCGCCGATCGCACCTGATCTCATACGTTGGTACTTGGCCTTGGGCGTGCCCATGTTGGAAGTTTGGGGCCAGACCGAGAACTGCGGTGCCGCCACCGGCATGCCGGTGGACCGCATCAAGCCCGGCAGCATTGGCCCGGCCTGTGCGTTCAATGAAGTAAAGCTGGACGAGGCGACGGGCGAGCTGC
>JAYVRO010000089.1:0-2376 GCA_043776165.1 Rubrivivax sp.
GCAGCCGCCCAGCGATGGAGCTGACCAGCAACACGGTGCCGCGTTGGCGTTGGATCATGCCGACCAGCGCCACTTGTGTCAGCGCCAGCGTCGAGAACACATTGACTTCGAAGTTGCGCCGCACCAGGGCCATGTCGACTTCGGCCAGCGAACCCGATTCACCCATGCCCGCGTTGTTGATCAACACGTCGAGCGCCAATGGGCGGATGCGTTCGCGCTGCGCCGGGTCGGTGATGTCGAGCGCAGATACCTCCATCGTCACGCCTTGTGCCATGCACTCGCCTCGCAGCCCCTCGGCCTGGGTGGCGTTAAGGGTGGTGGCGATGACCTTGTGGCCACGCGCTGCCAACGCAAACGCCGCGTCGTGGCCGATGCCGGTACCGGCACCGGTGATCAAAACGGTCTTGCTCATGGCCGACGGCGCCGCCAGGTGCGGATCAACATCCAAAACCCCGCCAACAACACCAAAGGCAACGCCACAAACACGGCGCCAAACTGCAGCCACCAGTCGTTGTGCCAGCTGTTGATCATCACTTGCCTTTGCGGCGAGTAGCCCTCGGGAATGGGCAGCACGCCATGCTCGCGCGCCCACGCCGCGTAGTCGACTTGCATGGCCTTGAAGGCTTCAGGCAAAGGCTGCGGAAGGTCGCGCGTTTCGCCAGGGTCGTCGCGCAAGTTGTACAGATGCCACTGGCCATCGCCGATGGGCGGCGCGTTCTTCACCAGCTTCAAGTCCCCCTTGAAAAGCGCCTGGTTACCCGACAGCTCATAGCCCAGCGGCATGAGGAGTTGTTTCAGACCCATGGTGACCCTTGCCTCAGCCTGGACTCAAGTGGGCGGCCGGTGGCTGCCTGCGCCCAACACAGTGCCCGCGCGGCGCGAGCGCAGCACGGGGTAGATGAACTGCGTCAACCAGCGCTCGGGCCCGTGAACGCGGTCATCGGGCAAGCCAAAAGCCGGTGGGTACTTTTGCGTGATGTGTGCGGTGCCCAGCAACACATCCCACACGAACAGCAAGTTGCCGTAGTTGCCGGTGTAGTGGCCAATGCCGTCGTCCTGCGTCAGCGCGTGGTGCGCGTAGTGCGTGGCTGGTGTCGAGATGGTGCGTTGAAGCAACCACGCCAGCGGGCGCAGAACGGGTTGGCGGTACGTCCACGCGTCCCAACGCACGGCAGAGTGCGCGCCAATGATCACCGTGAGCTTAACGATGGCGTAGACCACGTAAACCCAGCCAAAGCCCAGATTGATCAGCGCGCCCAACAACCACAGCCCCGGCATGAGCGCATAGTAAAAAGCGTTGTTCCGGCATCAACCAGCCACACAGCGCGCCCGATGCGGCCAGCACGGTGCCGCTGATGAGCGGAAACAGGCCCGTCACGGCCACGTCCAGCCAGTTGTCCTCACGGTGCGCTTCACGTGGGAAAAAGCGCCCCAGCGCCAGCTCGGCCAACGCGAAGCTTCCGAGCACGGCGAACACGGCCAAGAGCTGAACGGTTTGTGGTTGCAGTGTCATGTTGTGTTCAGACAGATCATCCTGAAGGCGATCAGTCGATGCATCAGTCGGCGCGCTCGACGGCGGGCATGCCCCAGGCGCCGTTCAGCGCTTCGGGCTTGGGCCAGTACAGCCGAGCGTTCAGCAAGAAGGGCTCTCCAGCCTTCACCGGCAACCAATTGGCCTGCATCGCGCCGCCGGGCGGTGTGGCTTGTATCAACAGGTCCAGCGAGCCATCGGCATGGCGCACCAATGGGTCGCGGTCGCCGAGCGCGTAACGGTTGATCGGGTTGGCGATGAGGAAATCATCCGCGCCATAAGCCGTCACAGACCAAAACGCCTTGACCGGTGGCAGTTCATTGGCCTTGAAATGCAGCCGGTAACGGTGGCTGCCGTTCAGGGGCTGGCCTTGGGCATCAAGCCGGGTGTTGGGATAGGTGGCGTCGGCTGGCAAGTTGGCGCCCAGCCCCACCATCGCCACCCCCGCGCGGGTGTTGTAGTCGGTGCCGAAATGGCCAACGTTGGCCGGCGGCGTGGACCAGCCACGCACCAGATCACGAGGCTTTTTCAAGGTACGTGCCATGCTGAAGTCGGCCAGTCGGCGGCCCAAGCTGACAGCCCAGCGATCGAGCACGCCCCACTGCGGCGGTTGGCCCGGCACCACGCCAAAACGTGCCAGGCGCGCCAGCATCGGCGCGTCGGCTGGGGTGGGTGGGTTGTCGGCCATCAAACGCGCCAGGCGGACGAAGAAGGCCTCGGCGCTCAGCGCGTTCATCTGCTCAATGGGCGGTGTGGCGCGCTGGGGCTGCCAAGCGGTGGCGACAACTGCGGAGGCAGCGGCATCGGCAAGGCTGGACAGCGGCCGCAAAGTGATGCCGTCCTGC
>JAYVRO010000090.1:0-2372 GCA_043776165.1 Rubrivivax sp.
GCGGCCCCTTCGGTGGCCTTGATGCCGTGGTTTTGCGCCAGCCCGATGGCCACGCCCGAGCCCGCCACGAGCAAACGCAGGTCAGCAAAAGCGCGGCCCATCACCATCAGGTCAGCGTTGTTGATGGCGTCAACAACGCCCCAGCGCACACCGGCGGCGCGCAGCGCTTGCATGCGGTCGCGCACCGCCTGCACGCCTTGGCTGACCACCGCATGGTCAATCAAGCCCACACGGTGGGCGCACTGGGCCTGCATGACACGCACGAGGCTGGAATCGGTCATTGGCGTGAGCGGGTGGTGGCGCATGCTGCTGTCGCTGAGCAAGCTGTCACCCACAAACAAATGGCCCTTGAACACCGTGCGTTGGTTCTCTGGGAAGGCCGGGCAGACAGGCGCAAAGTCGGCGCCCAAAGCCGCCATCAATGCCTCGCCCACGGGGCCGATGTTGCCGCTGGCGGTGGAGTCAAAGGTCGAGCAGACCTTGAAGTAAATCTGCGCAGCGCCCTGGCCTTGCAACCAACGCAGCGCAGCCAGCGATTGTTCGACAGCAATCTGGGCCTGGGTGGTGCGCGACTTGAGCGCGACCACCACAGCGTCAGCTTGAATAGGGGCGTCGCTCGACAACGGCACGCCGATGGTTTGCACCACGCGCAGACCCGTGCGAACCAAGTTGTTGGCCAGATCGGTGGCCCCGGTGAAGTCGTCAGCAATGCAACCCAGCAGCATGGTCAGTCGATCTCATTCCCGAGCGTTTTGGCCACCGACAAGATCATCGACGCGGGGCAGCTTGAGGATCTTCGTTCGTCAGCGGGCATGGCCGATATCAACTTTCGACATTACACAGCCAAGGCGTCGCCCCAGATGTTCTGCGCCCAAGCCCAGCCGTAGCGGCCTTCAGCGGCACTGGCGGCCGTCGACACGCCGCCCGAGCCGGGCACGGGCTTGAGGGTTTTTTCGGCGGCGTCGTATTGGTGCACGCTGGCCACGTGGATCACGTCGCTGGCCGTCACGAAGCTGTAGCAGGTGTTCATCAGCACCGGTGTGGCGTTCACGGCCTCACCCTTGAGCAAATTGATGATGGCGGCCGCCGCCAGTTTGGCGTGCTGGTTGGCCATGTGACCGCTCTTGGGCATGCCCGGGCCGGGGAAGGTGGCGTCACCCAGCACATGCACAAAGGGCGCAGCGGTACTTTCCATGCTGAGCCAATGGACACCCACCCAGCGGCTGTTGACGTTGACAAGCCCCGCGCTGCGTGCAATGTCGCCTGCGCGTTGCGGTGGCACGACATTGAGCACATCAGCACGCACGTCTTCAAATTCAAGCCGCGCCACGCGGTTGGCGCCGTCGACTTCTTTCAGCTCCGCATTGGCTTTGTATTCAATGATGCCGGCGTAGTGGTCTTTGAAGGCTTTTTCAAAGAGCGCCTTTTTGGACGTGATCTCGGGGTTGGCGTCGAGCACCAGCACTTTGCTCCTGGGTTTGTGCTGCTTGAAGTAACTTGCCACCATGCAGGCGCGCTCATAGGGCCCAGGCGGGCAGCGGTAAGGCGCTTTGGGAATGCTCATCGCGTAAACACCGCCGTCGCGCATGGCTTCCAACTGCTGGCGCAGGGCCACAGTTTGCGGCCCGGCCTTCCAACCATGCAACACGTTGCTCTGCGCGGCTGGGGTGGTCAAACCACCGACCAGTTCGTTCATGAAGTCCACACCCGGGCTCACGATGAGCCGGTCGTAGGCATGCTCACCGCCGCCGGCCGTGCGGACCTTTTTGGCTGCGGTGTCGATGGCCGTGACCTCTGCTTGCACCACGTTCACACCCATCGCACTCAAGCCACCGTAGCCGAGCGTGATGTCGGCCATTTTTTTGTGGCCACCCAACACCAGGTTCGAGATGGGGCAGGAGACAAAGTTGGCGTTGCGCTCGATCAGCGTGACGCGCACGTTGCCACCCCACAGTTTGAGATAACGCGCTGCTGTGGCGCCGCCAAAGCCGGCGCCGACGATGACAACATGACCGATGGACGGACCCATCGACACCCCGCCCGTGCTGCAACCAGCCAGTCCAAAAACGCCCAGTGATGCACCCAGTGAAGCCCCGACGCCCAACAACTGGCGGCGTGACGCATCGTGATGACTTTTCATGTTGGTCATGCTGTCGCTCCTCAAGGTTTGGGCTGTTGCGCGGCAAAGTAGCCCGCGATGAGGGCCACTTGCGCGTCGCTGTAGCCCTTGGCAATCTGGCCCATGATGGTGCTGCTGGCCGCACCACTTTTGAAGGCCCCCATCATGGCCGTGATGGCCGCTGCAGGCACACCCGCCAGCGACTTGCTGTCGCCTCGCGCTTGGCCATTGGTGCCGTGACAGTTGGCGCAGG
>JAYVRO010000091.1:0-7753 GCA_043776165.1 Rubrivivax sp.
ATGGCACTGGCCATGTTGAACGCTGCGGCCGCTTGCGGTGTGGCGGGCGTAGCGGCGCCCAGTGCCAACCGTTTTGGCCGCGTGAGCCCCACCACGGCGGCCCATGTGCGGGATGAATTTGGCGCCGGTCTGCGCGTCTTGGATGGTGGTGCCTGTGAGGTGGGCATCGAATCGACCATCGTCGACTGCACACGTGCGCAGCCTGCGCTCTTGCGCCCGGGTGGTTTGTCGCGGCCCGAGATTGAAGCTGTGCTGGGCCGCGCCTTGCTCGGCTGGGACGCGCAAGCGCCACGCGCCTCGGGCACGCTGCAAGCGCACTACGCACCGCGCGCACGTGTGCGCCTCTTCAGCGCCGACGCCTTGCGTCAAGCGCTGCTGGCCCAGGCGCCTTCCCCGCCGTATTTGGCGACGTCTTTGGCGACATCTACGGCGCCGTCTTTGGCCCATTCCATGGCGATCTATGGCCAGGCTGCATGGCTGGGCAAGCAAGCGGCCGATGCGACCGCTGCATTTGAGCTGCGCGTGATGCCCGACAATGCCGCCGCTGCGGGGCGCGAGCTGTTCGCCGTCCTGCGTGAGTTGGACACCACGGGAGTGCAGGAAGTGTGGGTGCAAGAGCCCCCCGCCACGCCCGAGTGGGAAGGGGTTCGTGATCGGCTCACCCGAGCCGCAGCAGCCTGAGGTTTTTGGGCTGTGTTGGCCGGGCTGGTTTGCTCAAGGCCGCAACGGAATATTTGGAGTGATGATGGTTTTCAGCGGCAAGGGCTTGAACATTTTTCGCTGGCTGGCGCTTGGCGCGGCCACGCTGGCTGCGCTGGTGGCCTGCGGGGGGGGTACCACGCAGCAAGTGCCTTTCACGGCGACGCGGGTGCTGGTGTTTGGTGACGAGACCAGTGTCCTTACACCCACCGGCGGCAAATATGCGGTGAACGCACTTGACGCCAACGACGCGCTCGACTGCCTGGCCAACCCGTTATGGGTGCAGACTGTGGCCACGATCTACAACTTTGTGTTTGAGCAGTGCAACCCTGCGGCGTCGACCGAAGTCAAGGCTTTCAACCGCGCGGCCGTGGGCGCAACGACCGACAGCGTGAAGACACAGATCGACGCACAGGTGGCCGGTGCTGGGGTGGCGCCTGGTGATCTGGCCCTGGTGCTGGCGGGCGCCAACGACGTGCTGGCGCTGTACGCGCAGTTTCCGGCCAGGACCGAGGCCGACATCATCACCGACGCCAGGGCCCGTGGTGAGCGCTTGGCCACGCAGGTCAACCGCTTGGTGAATCTGGGTGCGCGCGTCATCATTTCCACCGCACCCGACTTGGGTGTCACGCCCTTTGCTTCGGCGCAAAAAGCCGCCTTCACCGACACCGATCGCGCCGCCTTGCTCACCCGCATCACCGCGGCCATCAATGGTCGCGTGCGCGTGGGCATCTTGAACGATGGGCGTTTTGTGGGCTTGGTGCTGGCTGACGAGATGGTGCAGTCGATGGTCAAGTCACCGGTCAGTTTTGCTTTGACCGACGCCGTGAACGTGATGTGCACCGTGGCCTTGCCCAATTGCACCAGCAAGACCTTGGTCGACACCGCCACGGTGGCCGGTTGGTTGTGGGCCGACGCCACACACCTGTCGGCAGCGGGGCAAACGCGACTGGGCAGCTTGGCGCAGCAGCGCGCGCAGGGCAATCCGTTTTAAGCTGAACAAACCACAGCGCGTGCGCTCGGGTACCCGCCGCTGTCACCCAACAGGTGACCGTCGTGGTGAGCCTCCAGGTCAGCGCGCCGCGCCATCGCGCATCGCCCACTGCACCAAGGCGTCCAGCGCAGGTCGGGCCAGCGCGGCGTTGGGGTGGTTGACCATGGCCACCAGCACATAGCGCTTGCCACTGTCGGCCAAGACATAACCCGCGCGCGCTGCCACGTCGCGCAGCGAACCGGTTTTCAGGTGCGCGCGGCCCGTGGCAGTGCGGCTGCGGCGCATCGTGCCGTCGACGCCGCTGATGGGCAGGCCGCTCATCAACTCACTCATCCAGGCGTTGGCCCAGGCTTGCTGCAAAACAGCGGCTAACAACTGCGCTGACAGGCGTGTTTCGCGCGACAGGCCCGAGCCGTTGTCGATGACGATGTCAGCGCCCAGCTCTGCGCCTTCCAATACGCGCTCGCTCAGCCAGCGGCGCAACACCTCTCGCGCGGCGTCGGGCGTGGCGATCTGTTGTGGTGAACGCACCAGGGCGAGCGTCAAAAAGAGCTGTTGCGCCATCACGTTGTTGCTGAATTTGTTGATCTCACGCACCACCTCCAGCAGCGGCGGTGAACGAAATTCAAGCTGCGGTTTGACACCCACGGGTGCCGCGCCCTCGCGCACCACACCGCTGAGCTTGCCGCCCATTTCGCGCCACAGCGCGTCGAGCAAACGCTGGTTGTAGGTGGCGGGTTGCACATCGGCCAGGGGCCAGGTTTGTTCGCCGCAGGCGCTGGCGTAGCTGCCCACAAAGCGCGTGCGTGTGGTGCTGAAGTTGGCCTTCAATGCGTTGGTCCAATCGTCACAAGCGCCGCTGGCGAGGGGCACCGTGCGGTCGACGACCAAACCTGCCAGCGGTGGCTCACTTGAAACGTTGGCCACGCCACGCGCCAGATCGGGCACAAAGCTGTAGATCACGGCCTTGTAGTTCAGCAACAAAGCGCTGGCGCGCACGTTGTAGGGGCGGATGCCCTCACCGTCAAAGTCGGCGGGCGCGCCGTCAGGCGCGGCAAAGGCGCTGTTGTCAAGCACGATGTCGCCACGAATCTCGCGCACGCCCGCTTGCTGCACGCGGCGCAGCAGCAGCCACACGCGCTCCAGCACCAGCTTGGGGTCGCCGGAGCCTTTGATGTGCACGTTGCCCTCCAACACACCGCCTTGCACCGTGCCTTGCAGCCACAGCGGCGTGGACCAGACCCAGGCGGGGCCCAGTTGGTCCAGCGCCGCCGCTGTCGTCAAAAGCTTCACCACCGAGGCCGGGTTAAACGCCGTGCCCGCGTTGTGCGCCACCACGGGACGGGCGCTGCCGACTTCTTGCACCAGCACCGACACCGCTTCCAGCGGCACGCGAGCGCGCTGCAAGCCGGCGGCCACCTCGACAGGCAGCGGCGGAGCCTGTATCGATACTTGTGCTTGTGCTTGTGCTTGTGCTTGTGCCGGCGTCATCAGCACCAAAACCAAGGTAAAAAACAGCGGACACAAAGGGTGGCAAATCAAGCGCGTACGGGGCATGCGAAAGATCATCGCACGGCTAAACTTCGCGCCCCATGTTTGCGCACTTGTTGGCCTTCGACACCTCCACAGAAAGCCTTGCGGTCGCGCTGCAAGGGCGCGCGCAGGCGTGGCACATCAACGACGTTGGTGGTGCGCTGGCCTCGGCCCATTTGTTGCCGCGCATCAACGCCTTGATGGCCAGCGCTGCGCTGCGCTTTGATGAGCTCGATGCCATTGCCTTTGGCTGCGGGCCAGGCGCCTTCACCGGTCTGCGCACGAGCTGCGCTGTGGCGCAAGGCCTGGGCTTTGGTGCGTCTTTGCCCGTGCTGGCAGTGGACAGTTTGCTCATCGTGGCCGAAGACGCGCGGCAACAGGTTGGCGCCGCTGTCGTCAACCAGGCCCTGGATGTGGCCGTGGCCATGGACGCGCGCATGGACGAGGCCTACGCCGCCGTCTACCGCTGGCAAGCGGGCGTGTGGCACACGCTGCAATCGCCCTTGCTCTACACCTTGCCCGCGCTGGTGGATGCCTGGCGGCCATTGGATGTGCAGCTCGTGGCGGGTTCCGCACTGGCGGCCTTTGGCGAGCGGCTGGTCTTGCCCGCGTCGCAACGCTTGCCTGATCAAAAAAACCGCGCCCAGGCGCTTTTGACCGTGGCGCAGCAGCTGTGGCGCAGCGGTGCGGCCACGAGCGCAGAGCACGCACTGCCGCTGTACCTGCGCGACAAAGTGGCGCAAACAACGCTGGAACGTGAAGCCGCCCGTGCCGCCAAGACTTTGCAGCCCGCACAGCCAGCCCAACCCGCACAAGCCGCACAAGCCGCACCTCACACGCCAGCCACGCCAGCCTTACCGGTCGCTCATCTCCACGCCCCACCATGAACGCCGTTTTTGCCCCACGCCATGTGCTGCGGCCCATGAGCGGCGCCGACATTGAGACTGTGATGGCCATCGAAGTGCGCTGTTACAGCCACCCGTGGACACGCGGCAACTTCGCTGATTCATTGGCCGGGCTTTACTCAGCCGAGGTGTTGACAACGCCCTCTGGTGACTTGTTGGCCTACTTTGTTGCCATGCCCGGCGTGGAGGAAATGCACCTGCTCAACATCGCTGTGGCGCCTGCCTGGCAACGCCAAGGCCTGGCCAGCACCTTGCTGCACAGCTTGCACAACCAGGCCCTGGCGCGCGCCCTGCCCACGCTGTGGCTGGAAGTGCGCGCCAGCAACCGCGCAGCCCGAGCGCTGTACGCGCGGCATGGCTACAGCGAAGTGACCCTGCGCCGCGCCTATTACCCCGCTGCCCATGGGCCCAGGGAAGACGCCGTAGTGATGCGCAACCGGTTGCTCGACGCGGCGCCAACCAGCCCTGAGGTGCGCCTTGGCCTGGTCTGAGCAGCAGCAACAAATGCTGCGCGCCATGGGCTTGCGGCTCTGGGTGCCGGGGGCTGCGTTGCCGGTGAAGCATTCGTCGCCTTCGTCGCTTCCGCAGCAGGCTCCAGATGCACCGACGTTGGCGCGGCCAACGGCCCCAGTCGTCGCCATTCACGAACCCGCACCCACGCCCGCGACACGCGATGCGTCACAACTGGCAGACCCCCAACGCGCCCCACACATCGCCACGCTGGATTGGCCAGCGCTTCGTGCGGCAGTACAAAACTGCACCGCCTGCGTGCTGTGCCAGGGCCGCAATCAAACCGTTTTTGGCGCAGGCCATGTGCGCGCGCACTGGATGGTCGTGGGTGAGGCACCGGGTGAGCAAGAAGACGCGCAGGGCGAGCCTTTTGTGGGCGCTGCCGGCCACTTGTTGGACAACATGTTGCGTGCCTTGTCGCTCAGTCGCGTTGCAGATGACGAAGCTGAAGACAAAAGCATCATCGAGCGCGGTGATGACAAGGCGCGCGCTCAGCGCGCCTACATCGTCAATACGCTGAAGTGCCGCCCACCGCGCAACCGCAACCCCCAAGCGCAAGAGCTGCTGAGTTGCGAGCCCTTTTTGATGCGCCAAATTGCCCTTGTGCAGCCGCGCATCATCTTGGCCATGGGCCGATTTGCGGTGCAGGCCTTGTTGCGCAGCAGCGAACCCATTGGAAAGCTGCGTGGCCGCGTGCACCGCTACCAAGGTGTGCCTCTGGTGGTGACCTACCACCCGGCCTACTTGCTGCGCAATTTGTCTGAAAAAGCGCGCGCTTGGGAAGACTTGTGTTTGGCTGCCAGCACGGTCGGCAACGCCGGCGCCGGCGCCGCCAACACAGCCGCGACCAAAAGCCCACCATGAATCTGGAACAAGCCAACCAGCGCCTGCGCGAAGAACTCGAGCGGCGTCGCCTGCTGGCCAACAACGTGCCGGTGGCCGTGGCGTATTTCGAAAGCGCGGGCTTCACCTGCGTTTTGGCCAACAGCGGGTACGCCGCGATGTTCGGCCTGGACGAAACCAGCGTGGTCGGCCGCACCTTCGCGCAAATCATTGGCGAAGAAGCCGCGGCGCGCATCGACCCTCAAGTGCAAATCATGCTGCGTGACCACGTGCGCGCGGTCTATGAGCGCGAGCTGCTGGGCCCCGACGGACTCACGCGCTACATCGACGTGAACCTGTTGCCGCACCTCACCGACGACGGTGAACTGTTGGGCGCATTTGTGTTGATCGCCGACATCACCCGCCACCGCCGCGCCGAAATTGCGCTGCGCAAAAGTGAGGAGCGGCTGGCCAAGTTCATGCATGCCAGTGTCGAGGGCATCGTCTTTCACCAAGCCGGCAACATCATCGACGCCAACCCGCCGCTGCTGCACTTGCTGGGCTACAAGCTGGACGAGGTGTTGGGCAAAAACGCGCTGGACTTCATTGCCCCGGACGAACGCGAACGCGTGGCCGCCATCATGGCTGCGGCCAAAGAGCTGACTTACGACAGCGCGTTGCTGCGCCGTGATGGCAGCGTCATCCCGGTGGAATTCATCGCGCGCAACCTGGTCTACGGGGGCGTGACTCAGCGCATGACCATCGTGCGCGACCGGCGCGATCGCCTGCGTGCGCAAGAGCACATCCAGCACATGGCGCACCACGACGGCCTCACCGGGTTGCCCAACCGAAGCTCGTTTCACGAGCGCGTGCAAGAGCTCATAGCGCGGGGCGAGACGGGGCAGCATGGCGCACCCGGGTTTGCCTTGCTCTTCATTGATCTGGACCATTTCAAACGCGTGAACGATTCGCTCGGGCACCTGGCCGGTGACACGCTCTTGCAAGTGGTGGCCCAGCGCATCCAAGGTGCTTTGCGCGGCAACGACCTGGTGGCCCGGTTTGGGGGCGATGAATTTGTCGTGGTGCTCAGCGGTGCACCCTCGCCGCAGGCGGTGCAAGAGGTCGCCAACAAACTCTTGATGGTGGTGGGCGAACCCGTGCCGCTGCCCGGCAGCAACATCAGCGTCACGCCTTCCATCGGCGTGGCCCTTTACCCTGACGACGGCGCCACAGCGGCCTTGCTCATCCAACACGCCGACACGGCGATGTATCACGCCAAGAAGCGGGGCCGCGCGCACTGCTGTTTTTTTGAGCCGCAGATGGCCGAAGTCGCCTTCGCAGCGCTTGAAATGGAAGGCCGCCTGCGCCAAGCCATCCTCCAGGGTGAGTTTGTGCTGCACTTTCAGCCGCAGATCGCGCCAGTTGATCCCTCCGGACAAGGCAAAGTCGGCGCAGGCCGCTTGGTCGGAGTGGAAGCACTGATCCGATGGGCGCACCCCACCGAGGGGCTGATCTTGCCCGACGCGTTCTTGCCCGTGGCCGAGGCCCGCCGCCTCATCTTGCCGATTGCAGATTGGGTTCTTCGCGACGCGCTGCGCTGCGCTGCGGCTTGGCGCGCTGCAGGTCTTTTGCGCGTGCCGATGGCAGTGAACCTGTCGCAATTACAGTTTCAGATGAGTGGATTTGTAGAGTCTGTGCAGACCGCCTTGGACGAGGCCGGCGCCGATGGCTCTTGGCTGGAGCTGGAGCTGACCGAACACATGCTGATGGACGACATGGGCAGTGTGCGCAACACCTTGATGCGCCTCAAGGCCATGGGCGTGGGAGTCGCAGTGGATGACTTTGGCACGGGCTACAGCTCGCTGGCGCACCTCAAGGCGCTGCCCATAGACAGGCTCAAGATCGACCGCTCATTCATCAAAGACTTGCCCGCAGAACCGGGCTCGGCTGCCATCGCGCGCGCCATCATTCAAATGGGCGCCAGCCTGGGATTGGGCGTGGTGGCCGAAGGCGTCGAGACCTTGGCGCAGAGCCAATGGCTGGCGGCCAACGGCGGCGCCAATCTTCAAGGCCTGCTGGTGGCCCAGGCCATGCCCGAGCAAGAGATGTGGTCATGGTTGGCGACGCGCGCAGCGGGGGAAGTTTCGGTGCGCGCTTTGGGCGCGCGCGCAACGCCCGAGGGCTAACGTTCCACCCTACTTCTTCGCTTTTTGGGGCCGCTGCCAGCCCGCCTTCACCACCGTCTTGGCGCGGGCCACGGCCAGTTGTCCCGCTGGCACGTCTTTGCTGA
>JAYVRO010000092.1:0-2369 GCA_043776165.1 Rubrivivax sp.
AGGCGCGTTGGCGGCGCATGCCACCACCACCTGGGCCTTTGTCTAGCGTGGTTTGTTGGATTTTTCGTGAATAACATTTGACATGACCACTTCTTCATCAAACACCTGGGGTGACTTGCGCATCAACGGCCCGCGCTTGTGGGACTCGCTCATGGAACTGGCGCAGATTGGCGCCACCCCCAAGGGCGGTGTGTGCCGCCTCGCCCTGACCGACCTCGACAAACAAGCGCGTGACCTGGTGTGCCGTTGGGCGCGTGAAGCGGGCCTGAGCGTGACCATCGACCACATCGGCAACACTTTCATGCGCCGCGCCGGCCGCAACAATGCGCTTCCACCGATCGTCACCGGCAGCCACATCGACACGCAACCCACGGGGGGCAAGTTCGACGGCAACTACGGCGTGCTGGCGGGGCTGGAAGTGGTGCGCACGTTGAACGACGCGGACCTGCAAACCGAGGCGCCCGTCGAGGTGGTCTTTTGGACCAACGAAGAAGGCTCGCGTTTTGTGCCCGTGATGATGGGCTCGGGCGTTTTTGCCAAAGCCTTCAGCCTGGAACACGCCTACGCAGCCACTGACACCGAAGGCAAGTGCGTGAAGGACGAGCTGGCGCGCATCGGCTGCATCGGCACCGAGGTGCCCGGCGAACACACCATGGGTGCGTACTTTGAGACCCACATCGAACAAGGCCCGGTGCTGGAAGATCACCACAAGACCATCGGCGTAGTAACGGGCGTGCTGGGCATCCGCTGGTACGACTGCACCGTGCTGGGCATGGAAGCCCACGCCGGGCCCACGCCCATGGCACTGCGCCAAGACGCGCTGCAAGTGGCCGCACAGCTGATGCAAGAAGTGGTGGCCTGCGCGCACCGCCACCCGCCGCATGGGCGCGGCACCGTGGGCATGGTGCAAGTGTTTCCCAACAGCCGCAATGTCATCCCCGGCCGCGTCACCTTCAGCATCGATTTGCGCAACGCCGATGACGCGCTGTGCGATGCCATGGACGCTGACATCCGCGCCGTGGCTGCCCGCATCAGCGCGCAAAGCGGCTTGGCCATCAGCATCGCGCCAGTGTCAAACTACCCCGCGCAAACCTTCCACGCCGACTGTGTAAACGCCGTGGCGCGCGCTGCGGCGGGGCTGGGCTACAGCCACATGCCGGTGGTCTCTGGCGCAGGCCACGATGCCGTCTACATGGCGCGCTTGTGCCCCACGGGCATGATCTTCATCCCCTGCAAGGACGGCATCAGCCACAACGAAATTGAAGACGCCAAGGCTGAGCACATCACCGCTGGATGCAACGTGCTTTTGCACGCTATGCTCGAACGCGCAGGCGTTGTTGTCTAGACAAGCAAACTGCCAGCGCACCGGAGCGCGTCGTGCAACTCAGCAGGCCAGGCACCGCTGCTGACGAGGGCTTCCACGGCGCGCACTTGCGCGCCACACGCGAGCCCCTGTGCTTGCAGCCAGGCGTCGTCGAAATACGTGTTGCGGTAACGCTCGCCGTCGTCGCACAAGAGTGTGACGATGGAGCCGTCTTCCCCGGCATCGGCCATCCGTTGCGCGCAGACCAATGCCGCAATGAGGTTGGTGCCTGTGGAGCCGCCCACGCGCCGCCCCAAACGGCGGCTGAGCACATGCACGGCCGCGATGCTCCAGAGGTCAGGGACCTTCACCATGGCATCAATCACACCTGGCACAAAAGAGGCTTCAACGCGCGGGCGGCCAATGCCTTCGATGCGGGAGCCTTGGTCAATGGTGAGCGTGCTGTCGCGGCTCACAAAATGGTCAAAAAAGACCGACCGTTCAGCGTCCACACCGCACACCTGGGTGGTGTAGCGGCAGTACTGCACGTAGCGCCCGATGGTGGCCAAGGTGCCTCCCGTGCCCGCGCTGGCCACGATCCAAGTGGGGCAGGCATGCAGTTCGCGCTGCATCTGCGTGAAGATGCTCTCGGCGATGTTGTTGTTGGCGCGCCAGTCGGTGGCGCGCTCTGCAAAGGTGAACTGGTCCATGTAGTGGCCGTCCTGTTCACGCGCCAGCCGCTCGCTTTCAGCGTAGATCTCACCTGGATTGTTAACAAGATGACACTTCCCGCCCTGAAACTCAATCGACGCGATCTTTTGCGCGCTGGTGCTGCGCGGCATCACAGCGATGAAAGGCAGGCCCAGCAGGCGTGCGAAATAGGCTTCGCTGATAGCAGTGGAACCGCTGGAAGACTCCACCACCACAGCGCCTTCGCGCAGCCACCCGTTGCACAATGAGTAGAGAAAAAGACTGCGCGCCAGTCGATGTTTCAAGCTGCCCGTGGGGTGGCTGGATTCATCCTTCAAATACAAGTCAATGCCAGCAAACCCCGGCAGCGGCACGG
>JAYVRO010000093.1:0-2366 GCA_043776165.1 Rubrivivax sp.
ACCTCAACCCTGATTCGCCCAGTTCGAAGGAATCAAAACCAGAACTCAAAGCAGCCTGATTCACACCCTCAAGGCGACAACTAACTTGACAACTTCCGACTCCCGACGCCCAAGATCTACCTGGTCAATGCCCCCCTCAAGGACTGGGATCGCTTTGGAGAGTGGACTCCTGGGACACCAGGCGAACTGCGCGTGCTCAATCCAGGTACCAACACTGTGGAGCGGCGCGTAGCAGTTGGAGCGGTGCCGGTGGACTTCGCGGTTCATCCGGTCACTGGGGATGTCTGGGTGTTAAACGGTGGCGATATGTCCATCTCGATCGTCCATCCGGACAATCAGGTGGAGACCGTGCCACTATCGGGGTACGGAGAACGATCGCCCTCGAACCGCCCGAACAACATCCTACTCGATCCTGAGCGCAACCAGTTCTATATCACGGATGCTTACAACAAGGTGTTCGTGTACAACCTGGCCACGCGCAAGGAGATCAAGCAGATAGTCACAGGACCAGCGTTGGTTGGACCACGGGTGATGGCGATCATCGGAGGTGAGCTCCATGTCGTCACCACCAACGCCGACCAGACTCAGGGTGGGGTTGGTGGTGCCTCGGTGGTGGTGGTGAACCGTGAAGCACTCACGGTGACCCGCTCCATCTATGGCCTCGGGTTTTTCCCCAATGCCATTGTGGCCTATCCCGAGCCTCAGTAAGATTGCTTTCAGCCCACACCGATGTATTTCGGCAGTGGGCTTTGTTGCGGCTGTGTTTGACAACCTACATTACGTAAACCCTTGATTTAATTGGGATTTGTTGAATCCGGTGTTTGCCCTTTACATTCATCTCGCTATAAATATCAATGACATACGACTCGCGCCGCAGGTTGTCGAAAACGCGTGTTCGACGAAGTTTCGGCCCTCGCAGTCGAAGGGTGCATAAGCCATTGATTTGATTAACGTTTTCGTACGACATTTTTCGATATTCGGCGCCTAGTCGAAAATCGACACTCGCTTTCACGCAATGCATGGTTCGTAGGGATTGAACTGAAGTGGCAAGGCCCGCCTGATTTCGAAAGCGGTCGGCGTTCCGAACACCAGAAAGCAGTTTCGACAAGCCGAGTCTGCTCCCCACTTTTGGAAAGGTTTCCCAATGGCACCTAACCAACGAATTTCGGTCATCCATGCGCCGCCATGTCGACACGTGCTTGCGATTCAGCCAAGACGTTGAGAAAAAGTCGGCGGCCCTAGGGTGTGATGCCTTCGGCGTACGCGGAAAGTGATTTTCATCAATGCGGCGCGTGCATCACCCGCAAACGCTGGCCGTCGGGGTCCAGGGCCACAAAGGTGTAGCCAAAGTCCATCTCGGTGGGCACTTGCGCGATGGGCAGGCCTTTGCCTTTCCAACTGCCGTGCAGCGCGTCCACTTCAGCGCGGCTGTCGGCGGCCAAGATGAGTTCACTGCCACCGGTGGCGTTGGCAGCAGGTTGCACGTCGTGGCGCGCCCACAAGCCCAACATCACGCCTTGTGCCATGGGCAACATGGCAAAGTTGGACGATTGATCGATGGGTACGCAGCCCAGCAAGTCGGCATAAAAAGCGGCGCTGCGCGCCACATCGGCGACGTAGAGCAAGAGCATGTTGGGCTGGGCCATGGTGTGTCCTTTGATGAAGCCGCTGCGAAGTGCAGGGCGTGGACGGCATGGTCTGCCCAGCATGTGTCAGTTTCTGTCAGTGGTGTTCAAAGGGCTTGACTCATCGGCGATGTTTTAGCGTTCTCGCCAGCTGGCCAGCAACTGATGCCTGCGCTGCGGCAAGCGCTGATCGGTAACTTCCACAGACCCGATGCGGTCGGTGCGAAAGTGCCGTTGGTCCTGGCGCAATTCGCACCACGCCACCAGCACCTGCACGCGGTCGAAGTAGCCCAAGGCGAAGGGCCAAACGGTGCGTTGGCTCGGATGGCCCTGGGCGTCTTTGTAGGTCATGTGAAGCTTGCGCTCGGCCCGTATCGCTTCACGCAGCAGGGCCAGGTGTTGGTCGTGTGTGGCGGGCGCAGCCTCTGGTCCGACGAGCAAGGTGGTGTTGTCCAACAAATGCCGCAGCTCGCTTGGCAAAACCGCAGCGATCTTGGCCATGGCGTCGCTCGCGGCGCTTGCCAGACGGCTGTCGTTGCGCTGGCCCACCCAGCGCGAACCCAGCGCCAGGGCTTCGATCTCATCGACAGAAAACATCAGCGGCGGCAGCATGAACCCCGGCCGCAGCACATAGCCAAGGCCCGGCGCGCCGTCGATGGCGGCGCCCTGCGCTTGCAACGTGGCGATGTCCCGGTACAGCGTGCGCAGGCTGATGCCCAGGTCCGCTGCCAACTGCGCGCC